>JADFZS010000002.1 GCA_015232405.1 Magnetococcales bacterium
ATCTGTGGCGACTATACCGACTATTTTTAAATATCTAGAACCAGCCTCTAACTGGAGTTACCTTGGAGAGCTATGAAAAATTTTTGACTGTAGCCGGGGTAGATGATCTCCGCTCCATCAAACCAGACGAACTTGTACGAATTGCATTTACCTTGTTGGGTCAAAAAGAGTCGCAGTTGGTGATGCTACGCTTGCAGCTTGCAGCAACTTTGCAACGTGAAAAAGAGCTGGCAGATGCTCTTGGTTCTAAACTCAGTCAGCATAATCCTTTGCCGTTAGACTATAATTCTACTGATTCCGAAGATAAATCTGACCAGCTTTCATTAAAACCCAAGAAAAAGAAGAAAAAGAAAAAATTTAAATAAACGTTGATATCACAGTGTATTCAAATGGTTAGCGGTGATTTTTTGTCGCAAAAATAATACTTGACATAATTTATCGGATATTAATACTTGACAATTTTTATCAGATATTAGAGTTTTGAATAGTCGATAGCATTTAAAAAGCCTTGGTGACCTGCATTTTTTTTCTACGGTGGTTTTAAAGCTATTAATTTTAAGTTCTCGATAAAAATGGAAAGTGCCATGTTTAGCCGTATCAAAGCCGATATCAAAGTGGTGTTTGAACGGGACCCTGCTGCAAAGAGTTTTACTGAGGTTCTGCTCTGTTATCCTGGCGTACATGCTTTAATTGCCTATCGTTTATCCCATTGGTTATGGACACGTAATTTTCATGTCTTAGCCCGTTTGGTATCCCATATTGCTCGCTTTGCCACAGGTATAGAAATACACCCTGGAGCTCAAGTTGGTAGAGGGCTGTTTATTGATCATGGTATGGGCGTAGTCATTGGTGAAACAACAGAAATTGGTGATAACGTTACTATCTATCACGGTGTAACCCTTGGTGGAACAACCTGGAACAAAGGTAAACGGCATCCTACACTTTCTGATAATGTGGTTATTGGTGCCGGTGCCAAGGTTTTAGGGCCTATCAAGCTTGGTAAAAATGTGCTTATTGGTTCCAACGCTGTGGTTGTGGCAGATGCACCTGATAATTCCACTGTGGTTGGTATTCCAGGCCGGATCATATACTCAAAACCCAAAAATGTTGAAGATAGGGATGCGAAATTTCCCTCTTATGCCGAAACAAGTGGCATGCCTGACCCTGTTGCTAAAGCCGTTGGTTGTCTACTGGATCAGGTCCGGCAGATGAATGTACGCATCAAGGAGCTAGAACAGCCGGAAAATGGTGATAAACACATCGATACTCCCACTGTCCACCACGCAAATTCCCAGAGCAAACCACGTATAGAGGAGATGTCATGAAGCTGACTACACGTGGTAGATACGCTGTAACCGCTATGTTGGATCTCTCCTGTTACAGTGCTGGGCAACCGGTAAGTCTGGCTGATATTTCGTCACGTCAGGATATTTCACTCTCTTATTTGGAGCAGCTGTTTGCCAAATTGCGCCGTAACGGACTTGTGAAGAGTATCCGTGGCCCGGGGGGAGGCTATGTATTAACTGAACAGCCTACAGATATAAGTATAGCAGCAATAATTCGTGCGGTTGATGAACCTGTTGAGGCATCATCATGTGATGAGGAGAAAAAGTCCGGTTGCCAACAGACAACCCGCTGTATCACCCACAATCTATGGGCTGATATGGGGGTGCATATTTTTAAATATCTAGAATCGGTAAATTTAGGTGGATTGGTCGAGGAGAGTATTGCCAATGGGGTTAGTATGGATCCGAAAAAGGTTCCTGAGCTGGCTTGATTTATAACTACAAAATGATTGATATTCTTACTCCAACTTTTTTTGAAGCCTTATTTATGTGAACCATTTATAGCATGATATATTTAGACCATAACGCCACATCCCCGGTACGTGAAGAGGTTGTGGAGCAGATAATCCCATATTTTCGTGAGTTCTCAGGTAATCCATCATCGGTACATAATCCCGGTCGAGCTGCACAAAAAGGTTTGGATGATGCCCGGCGTAAGGTGGCTGGGTTGGTTGATGTCCATGCAAGTCAGGTGATTTTTACCAGTGGTGGTACTGAGGCTAATAATCTGGCTTTGATGGGGGTTGCCAGTAAATTTGATTTTAAAGGTCGTATCATTACCAGTACCATTGAGCACCCTTCAGTATTGCAAATGTGTGATCTGTTGGAGAGCAGGGGGATGCAAATAGTAAAGATAGGTGTTGATGAGCAAGGGGTGGTTGATCTTGATTCCCTAGAAGCCGCTATAACTCCTGATACCTGTTTGATCTCAATAATGCACGCCAATAATGAGACTGGGGTTGTGCAACCAGTAGCTGATATTGCCAACATATGTCGCCATAGGGATGTGTTGTTTCATAGCGATACGGTACAGAGCGTAGCAAAGCTCCCGGTTACTTTAGCCAACATTGGAGCTGATATGATTTCACTATCCGCCCACAAGTTTGGTGGCCCCAAAGGGGTGGGTGCATTAATTATAAATAATCGTTTAAAGTTTCCTGGTATTTTACTAGGTGGCAGTCAGGAACGTGGCCGTAGAGCCGGTACTGAAAATCTACCGGGAATCGTCGGTTTTGGGGCAGCTGCCGACCTGCTGATAGATGGGCAAAAAGATTATGCCGACTTTTTGTTTGGTTTACGGAACCAACTAGAGGAGAAGCTCTCTAATTTAGTGCCAGAGTTGGTGATATTTGGTAATAATAGTGAAAGGTTAGCAAATACTACTGCTGTCGGTATTGCCGGGTTGGATGGAGAGACTTTGGTGATGCATATGGATATGGCAGGTTTTGCAATTAGTGCAGGTTCAGCATGTGGCTCTGGTCGTACCAAGGCATCACATGTTTTAACGGCAATGGGTTATGATGGAGCAATAGGGCAGAGCGCAGTGCGGATAAGTTTGGGGTGGGACACAAAAGCTGCTGATATCGATAAGTTTGTAATGGTATTTAGTCGTACAGTTAAACAGTTACAACAGATGTCTGCACCACTGACTATGGCGGTTTAAAGATTAGGATAGAAGGTTAGGATAGATTAACGTTATGAAATTACCGATTTATATGGACAACCAAGCTACCACTCCGGTTGATCCACGTGTTTTAGAGTTGATGATTCCGTGGTTTACTGAAAAATTTGGCAATCCAGCCTCTAGTTCTCATTCTTTTGGATGGGAGGCGGATACCGCAGTAAAAAAAGCAAGAAAACAGGTGGCTGATCTTATCGGAGCGGATCCCAAGGAGATTATTTTTACTTCTGGGGCAACTGAATCTGATAACATTGCAATTCTTGGTGTTGCCAATTTTCATAAAGAGAGGGGCAACCATATAATCACCTTGGTGTCAGAGCATAAAGCTGTTTTGGACTCCTGTCGTTTTTTAGAGTCAGAAGGGTTTGATGTCACCTACCTACCAGTGCAAGACAACGGTCTTATTGATCTTGATCTGTTAGTCAATGCTTTTACTGATAAGACAATATTGGTAACTGTAATGGCGGCAAATAATGAGATTGGGGTTATACAACCCTTAGCTCAGATAGGAGCTTTGTGCAGAGAGCGTAAGGTCTATTTCCATACCGACGCTGCCCAAGGGGTTGGTAAATATCCCATCGATGTTAACAAAATGAATATCGATTTGTTGTCCATTTCCGGTCATAAATTTTATGCACCCAAAGGGGTGGGGGCTTTGTATGTAAGGCGACGTCCCAGAGTGAGATTAAAACCGGTGATGTTTGGTGGGGGGCATGAACGTGGTATACGTTCTGGAACGCTGCCAACCCCACTGTTGGTGGGTTTAGGAGCAGCATGCGAGATTGCAGCCCAAGATATGGAGTCGGATAATAGACGTATTCTGGCTCTTAGGGAACGTATGCGCCAGGGTATTTTAGGGCAGTTGAGCGATGTAGTTGTTAATGGTGATCTAGAGCAGCGTCTTGCTGGCAATTTAAATATCTCATTTAACTATGTTGAGGGTGAATCGTTGATGATGGCTATTAAAGATGTAGCTGTATCATCGGGTTCTGCGTGTACCTCGGCCTCTTTGGAGCCATCATATGTTCTTCGGGCTTTGGGGGTTAATGAAGAGATGGCCCATACATCAATACGTTTTGGACTAGGGCGTTTTTCTACCGAAGAAGAGGTAGATTTTGTAGTGAAGACTATTGTAAAAGCGGTTAATAAACTAAGAGAGATGTCCCCACTTTGGGAAATGGCCCAAGAGGGCATCAATATGGATGATATAGAGTGGGCAGCCCACTGATTAATATAAAGGAAATAGAAAAATGGCTTATAACGATAAAGTGTTGGATCACTATGAAAATCCACGGAACGTAGGTAGTTTCGATAAAAATGATGATAATGTTGGTACAGGAATGGTAGGTGCACCAGCTTGTGGTGATGTTATGAAACTACAGATCAAGGTTGGCGATGATGGTGTTATCAATGATGCCAAATTCAAAACCTTTGGATGTGGCTCTGCTATTGCCTCTTCCTCTTTGGTTACAGAGTGGATTAAAGGTAAAAGCTTGGATGATGCCTTAACCATAAAAAACAAAGACATTGCAGAGGAGTTGGCCCTGCCTCCAGTTAAAATACACTGTTCTGTATTGGCAGAGGATGCTATTAAGCAGGCCATAACCGATTATAAGAAAAAACAGTAGAGGAGTTTTTATCATGGCAACTGAATTTGCAGGTATAACAGTTACTGAACTAGCTGCCGAAAAGGTGCTGGGAATGTTGGAAAAACGTGGCACTCCCAAAGCTGCAATTCGTTTGGGAGTAACTACTGCTGGCTGTTCTGGTTTCTCTTATAAGCTGGAGTATGCCGATGAGGTTCAAGAGGGTGATCATGAGTATGAACAACATGGTATTCGTCTTGTGATAGATGAAAAATCTCTGTTGACCATGGATGGAACCCAGATGGATTTTGAGACCAAACAGTTTAAATCCGGCTTTAAATTTACCAATCCCAAGGTTAAAGAAGAGTGTGGGTGTGGGGAGTCTTTCAAGGTTTAATGGCAACTAATATTTTTCCTCAACCATGCTGGTCGTGCCGGGGACCGATTACAGAGTCGGTCCCTTTTTGTCCAACCTGTAAAATAATACAACCACCAGACCCGACCCAGAACTATTTTGGGGTTTTTTCCATAGATCCTGGGTTTAATGTCGACAACAAACATATTGAGAGTCTCTATCGTGAGCTGCAACAGCAGTTTCACCCGGATCGTTTTGCGACAAAAAGCCCTACAGAGCGTCGTTTTTCCATGGAGCATGTGACCAAGCTCAACGAAGCGTTGCGCACTATGGAAGATCCCTTATCTCTGGCTGTATATCTGTTACAGCTGTTTGGTCACACGGTTGAGAACAGTTCTAAACCTCCTTCTGATCCAGAATTTTTAATGGAGGTCATGGAGTTGCGAGAGTCATTGGAGGATCTGGACTTGAGCCGTGGTGATGCTGGTGAAGAGTTGGATGCCATGCGTGATGATGTTGAAAAGAGGTGCTTAAACGAGATTTCCGAGCTAAGTAACCTTTTTAATGATTATTTTAAAAATAGTCAGGATTCAATACTGGAACAAGCAGCAAAAGCTGTTGATAGACTGCGCTATCATAACCGTTTTTTAGAAGAACTTGACCAACGAGAAGAGGCACTTTATTAAATTTATTTATAATGATTATAAATCATTGGCAATATTAGGAAAAATTGAATAGTTATGGATGTTTTGCTGGATATTGTAGAGCCTGGTCAGACTCCCAAGCCCCATGAAGTACGCTTGGAAGATCAAAAAAGGGTGGTGGGTATTGATTTGGGAACAACATACTCTCTGGTTGCTGCGGTGGATTTAGAGGGAAAACCTGCCTGTATCGCCGATGAGGCTGGTTTGCTCTCTCTGCCTTCGGTTGTCTATTATTCTGATGAGCCGGGTAGGGAGCCTGTAGTTGGTATCAAGGCCCATGAACAGGCCATCAACCATCCTGAGCAGACAATAGCTTCTGCCAAACGACTCATGGGTCGTGGCTTGGAAGATCTCTCAGAAGAAAACTCCAGAACCTCCCTGGCATTAGAAGCGGGTGAGGGGGGTATGGTCCAGATAGCCGTAGGTTCTCAACATATCTCCCCTGTTGGTGTGGCAGCAGAGATTTTAAAAAATCTTAAAAGCCGGGCCGAGGAGGCCATGGGGGGGGAACTGCACGGAGCTGTTATTACTGTTCCAGCCTATTTTGACGATGCCCAACGCCAAGCCACCAAAGATGCAGGTCGACTTGCAGGTCTAGAGGTGTTGCGGTTGGTAAATGAACCCACAGCAGCAGCCCTTGCCTATGGTCTGGATCAAGGTAAAGAGGGTATGTACGCCATCTATGACCTTGGTGGGGGAACCTTTGATATCTCCATTTTAAAACTGAGCAAAGGTGTCTTCCAGGTGATGTCAACCGGGGGCAACTCATCATTGGGTGGTGATGATTTTGACAACAAACTAAGCGATCTATTTCTTGAAGAGATGGGGGATGAAAAACCGTCTGCTGCCTTGTTGCAGATCTGTAAACAGGAGGCTCGTAGGGTTAAAGAGCAGTTGACCCAATCCCAAGAGGTGACTGTCAAAATAGAAAAACCTGATGGGGGTATCTATAACAGAATTGTTGGTCGATCTGAGTTTAATGAGCTGATTAAAAAGTTGATTAGGGCCACTGGACTTCCTTGTCGCAGGGCTATGAAAGATGCTGGTCTCAACTCTGGCAAGCTAGAGGGTGTGGTGCTGGTTGGTGGCTCTACCAGGGTTCCGGCAGTACGTGAATTTGTCGCTGAAATTTTCAAACAAGAGCCTTTGGTGGATGTGGACCCAGATCAGGTGGTGGCACTGGGGGCTGCACATCAAGCAGATCTATTATCAGGCAACCGTCGTGATGGTCTCTTGTTGTTGGATGTTACTCCACTTTCGTTGGGTATTGAGACAATGGGAGAGTTGGTGGAGAAGATTGTTCCTCGCAACAGCCCCATACCAACCGCTCGCGCCCAGGAGTTTACCACCTTTAAAGATGGTCAGACCGCCATGGCGATTCATGTAGTACAAGGGGAGAGAGAGCTGGTTTCGGAGTGTCGTTCTCTTGCCCGTTTTGAGCTACGTGGCATCCCTCCAATGACCGCTGGTGCTGCACGTATTCGTGTGACCTTTCAGGTAGATGCCGATGGTCTGTTGACGGTTTCAGCCAATGAAGAGACAACAGGTATTGCCCAATCTGTTATGGTAAAACCTGCTTATGGTTTGAGTGATGGCGAGATTGAAACAATGTTACGTGATGCCATTACCCACGGAGCCGAAGATATGTTGGCCCGTGCCTTTAACGAAGCCAAGGTAGATGCCGATAGGGTTCTTGCAGCAGCTGGGGCAGCCTTAAAACATGATGGTGATCTGTTGAGCGAAAAAGAGTTGAAAAAGGTTAAAGCTGCTATGCTCAAGCTGTGGGAGACTACCCAAGGCAAAGATCATGAAGCCATCAACCTAGCAATTAAAGATTTAGATCGTGACACAACATTTTTTGCCCAACGGCGTATGGATAGAGGAGTGCAGGCCTCTATGACCGGGCACAATGTTGATGATTTTTCATAATAAAAAACAGATATCTGGTTTGATATCTGTAATAAGGATATAGAGTTATGCCCAAAATTACATTTTTTCCGGTGAACAAGACTGTTGATGTGGAGGAGGGGGTCTCGGTTTTGGAGGCGGCCCATGACAATGAAATTGAACTTGAAGGAGCCTGTGAGGGATCTCTTGCCTGTTCAACCTGTCATGTCATTGTGGATGCCCAGTGGTATGATAAACTGGAAGAGGCAACAGACGAAGAGGAAGATATGCTGGATCAGGCTTTTGGTCTAACCCCAACCAGCCGTCTTGGATGTCAGGTTATCATGACAAATGATCTGGATGGACTTAAAGTCACCATTCCAGAGTATTCTAAAAATATCAGTGTGGATCAAAAAAAGGAGTAAGCCGTGAAGTGGATAGATGTACATGACATAGGCATAGAACTGGCTGACTCAAAACCCGAAATTGACCCCCTATCTGTGCGTTTTACCGACCTTAGAGATTGGGTGATGGAGCTACCCGGTTTTGACGATGATCCCGAACGTTGCAACGAAAAAGTACTCGAGGCCATCCAGATGGCCTGGCTGGATGAAAGGGATTAAATAACGAAAGTATAAGTAAATATTATATCATCTAATTTCTTAAGTTAAGACAATACATAACCGACTAGTCACTTATGTGATTTGATAATTGATCGTTTATGTACATTCTTGCAATCTTGACTTGAAAATATATGATGATAAAAATCTTTAAAATATGTTGTATTATTTCGTTGTTATTTTTCAGTGGTTGCTCCAGCAAGAAAACTGCTATTGAGCCATTCAATGATGACAATATTCCTCCCCAAAAAGTGTTAGGCACTATTCCTCCGCCTGTAAAACACTCTCATAAACCTGTTATTCCTGTTGAGAAAGTCTCCAATGGGGCATATGAAGAGCGATATTCTATAGCAGTTGAAGATTTTCCAATACAAGGCCTGCTATACAACCTTGCTAAAAATGCTAAACTAAACATTGATATTAGTCCGGATATTTCTGGTATTGTTACCATAAATGTTGTTGATCAAACCTTGCCAATGGTTATGGAAAGAGTAGCCAAGATGGCTAACCTCAGGTTTGAAATGGAAGGTCCAACTTTGGTGGTAACTCCTGACCATCCCTATATCCACACCTACCAGATAAATTATCTTAACATTGACCGTAAGATGAGTAGTAACCTGCGGTTGTCTAGTCAAATATCATCTTCTGGAAGTGGTGTTCCTTCGTCACTTGGTAATACTAATACAGCTAAGGCTGCCCAAGAGGGGCGGTCTAACATACTGGTGGATAACCTTTCTGAAAATAATTTTTGGTCACAATTAGAAAAAAATATTCGCTCGATAATCAAAACACCTGAGCTAACACAAAAAGTAAATAATAGTGATAAATTTGTAGGAGGTATTGAAGGTGAGTCTGACCTGACAGGTGAATTTCAAACAGATTTTAAAAAGGTGTCCCAAAATAATGAAGCTGGCAAAAATAGTGAAGGCTCAAATGATTTGGTAATTGTTAACCCTCAGAGTGGTTTGGTAACAGTAAGGGCAACTTCGAGGCAGCATGGTGAAGTTCAGCTGTTTATTGATAAACTAATGTCTGGTGCTAGAAGGCAGGTTCGTATTGAAGCTACGATTTTAGAAGTCAGGCTGGACAAATCCCATGAAAAAGGTATCGATTGGAGAGCTTTTAGAGATGTAAGCAAAAATCGCAGTTCTACAAATACAATAATTGGTAACAACACTTCAACCACTCTTGCAACAGTAGTAAATACTGAAGATCCAGTAGCAACTCTAAACTTAACAGATCCTGTTTCTGGTGTCGCAAATGTTACAGGTGTGTTTCACAATGTTAATCTTGCTCTTAAATTATTGGATCAATTCGGTGATGTAAGGGTTTTGTCATCACCAAAACTTGTTACTCTCAACAATCAGATATCTGTATTAAAAGTTGTTGATAATCTAGTCTATTTTACCGTAGAAAAAAATGAGAGAGAGAGCAACTCAACCCTTATAACTACTTACACTTCAAATGTAAGAACCGTACCTGTTGGCCTGGTTATGAGTGTTCTGCCACAAATTAGCCCCAATGGACAAGTAAGTTTAATAGTTAGACCAACTATTACCCGTGTAGTAGATTTTGTCACAGACCCCAACCCCGACTTGGCAAATAAGAACATTGTCAGCCGTATTCCACAAATTCAGGTTCGGGAGATGGAGTCTATGTTGAGTGTGCAGAGTAGTCAGACAGCCGTTATTGGTGGCTTGATGACCAGTGTTATCAATGATAGCAGAAACACTATACCAGGTTTTGCAAAAATTCCAGTTTTAGGAAGTCTGTTTAAACACAAAAAAGACTCTTTAACCAACGTAGAGTTGGTAATTTTCTTAAGGCCAACTGTTATAAAGTCAGATGGAGATCTTTTAGAAAACAAGGAACTTTCACTACTAAATTCTTTTTTGAGTAAACGTAATAACAAAGAACACACAAATATCTCTATTGGAAACAGGCTATGAGTGTTCTGGTAAATACGTTGAGTAGTAGTGAAAAAGGTGGGTCCAGTGACTCCAATAACAACAATATAAAAACAGATTTTTATAGGCACAAATGGCCTAGTGATTCCAAAATGAACAGCTCTGTTGGTTGGTTTTTAATTGTTTTTTCTTTAGTTGGCATTATTAGTTTGGTGTTGTATAGCAAGGATTTTCTACAGTTTGCACAAATAGTTACTCCTCAGCAAGAAGCAATCCAGGAAGAGCCCGTAAAAAGTAGTGATTTAACTCCATTAAAACAGTTTTTAGTGCGAGAGTCGGTTCGGGTTCGTCCAATTGTTAGTACTAAAGAAAAACAACCAGTTGAACATGCAAAAAATACAGAGCAAACAGTTGAAACTGATGATGCAAAAAGCCTAGATATTAATGGTTTAAATGAAATAATAGCTAGGATGAGCCATATTGAAGAGAGCTTGGAAAATATTAAGGATACTATAATAAAAGATACTGTATCTAAGGTATCACCACCACCAGCTAAAATTTCCCCTCCAAAAATGGATAACAGTGCCAAAATCGATAAGAAAGATAAAAAAGTAGTAAAAAAATCTCGTAGACTAGAAGCAGTAGCTATTAGACAAAATTTAGCAGATGCCTACACTCTTTTTTTACAAGGTGACACTAAAAAGTCAGCAGCAATATATAACAGTGTATTAAGGCAAAATATGTTTCGCCGTGAGGCTCTTATGGGGTTAGCCTCCATTGCTGTACATAACCGCCAATTTGAAGAGGCTCGACAGTTATACAAACGCATTCTCTTTCTTAATCCAAAAGATAAAGAGGTATTGTCAAGGCTTATAAGTTTAAGAGAGATGGATGATCCTATTAAGCGGGTCTCCCAGCTAAAAAATATGCTTAGCGTAGAGCCAGATAATTTCAATCTGCATTTTATCTTAGGCACAATATATATCGAAAAAGAGCAGTGGCCAGATGCCAAGGAAGCTTTTATGCAAGCCCATATTTTAGAGAGAGATCATCCTGATGCGGTATATAATTTGGCTGTTAGTTTGGAACATATAAAGCAGACAGATGAGGCACTCAAATACTATGTTTTGGCAGAAGAGCTGGCAAAAAAAAATAGAGCAAAGTTTAACCTAAACCAAGTAAAAGACCGTATTGAAGTTTTACGCTCTTATTTTGCACAATATGATGAACCAGGTATTGTTTTGTCACCTGATGGCCAGACAGGTGATTAATCTAGTAAGTATTATTTGAAAACAAATCATTAGGGGGGGATTGTATGTATCTTGACCACTTCAATATGCACCGTTTTCCATTTCCTAATGCGGCAGATATTGACCATTTTTTTGAACATGGCAAACGCAAAGTTACTCTAAAAGCAATTGAATATGCTATGTGCCATGAAGAGGGGTTAACCACTGTTGTTGGAGAAATTGGTGTAGGGAAATCAACAATACTGCGCCTGCTGGTGAAAACCATCTCTACTACACTAGATACGGTAGTTATTGATGATCCTCGAATGATGCCAATTGATTTTTTAAAGGCAATTGCATTTCAACTAAATATTAACGTTCCTCAAAGCAACAATATTCAAGATCTTCGCACTATTTTGAATAATCACCTTTACCAAAAACATATGGAACAACAACGCGTAGTTGTTGTTATTGATGAAGTCCAATACATTTCATCAGAGGTTTTGGAAGAGATTCATATGTTAAGTAATCTTGAAAACAATGAAAAAAGGCTAGTGCAGTGGGTTTTGTTCGGGCAACCACAAATGGAAGAAAATCTTATGGGAAAAGCAGCCTCTCCTTTGCGAGACCGTATTATAAATCGTATCTGTGTTGAGCAGCTCAGCTTGAAAGAAATTGATAGTTATATAAAATTTCGCCTGAATGTTGCTGGTTATAAAGGTCCAAAAATCTTTTCTTTGTCAGCAATACAATTAATTGAGGCCATATCTTGCGGTAGTATTAGAAAAATTCATGTGTTGGCACACAAATCCCTTTTGGCAGCATTCTCCATGAATGCCCGGCAAGTCGGTCCTCACCATGTAAAGTTGGGAAACCAAGAAAATATTGATTATTTTCAATCACTAAACCGTAGAAGAGTCGGTAAACCTGGTGTGGAATTGGATAATAGAATTTTTAAGGAAATTTTTCATTTTATAAAGAAAGTACTTACTCCAGGTAACAGTCCAAGATATGTAAATATGGTATTCGTACCAATATTTTTGATTGTTGTTGTAGGGTGGATTAATTCAGGTGAAATATTAGCTGCTGCAACTCTTAAAAAAATACCTAAACAGTTGGAAACTATATTCTATCTGGGAGAAGATTTTGCCAAAAAAGATATAATAGCTGATTACGATGAAGCAAATAAAGAAGAGAGTCAGAGGTACAACTCAGAAATATTGCAGAAGAAAGTTTCAGTTAAAACCATCAGAAAACAGACTGCAACTCAACACCTATCAAAAAAAGGAGATGTGGTAAATGGAAAAATACAAGAGCTTCTTCATAGGGCCAACATTAATTATCGCGCCTCTCGTTTAATATCACCAAAGGGCCAAAATGCCCTTGAGAATTTAAAAACTGTTTTGGAGTTAGAGCCAAACAATATTATTGCAAGACAAGGGCTTAGGTCTGTGGCTCAAAAGTTGAACGACTTGGCTACGAAGGATATTGAAGCTTGGCGACTTTCCAAACCTCAAGGCCATAACGCTTTATCTAAACTTAATGCAGTATTAGAATTTCAACCTAACAATGAAGAAGCCCAGCAAGGTTTAAATGAGGTTGTGGATCGCTACATACGATTGGCATATAAATATTATTATGATCATGATCGTTCACGTCATTACCTTGTAAAAGCTGAGTCGATTATTCCAGATGATCCTCGCATTTTAAAGGCTTCTTCAAGGATATATCTAATGGCAAAATACCCGCGACGCAAATAGCAGATATTTTCTAAAAACTGACATCAAATGAACAATTTAACATTGATAAATAGAAAATTTTTGCAACATGGATTGCAGCTATTTGTTGTATGTTTTTTTATACTTCTTCTAAGTTTATTTTACTCGAACTACCTCTGGTCTTCTGAAAATCCACAGATAAACCCCACTAATTTACAATTAAACTCTAAAAAAAAACCAATACATATAGGCCGAGTGTTGCAACTGTTAGATAAAGTATATGGGCAAATAGGTGATAACAAAGCAACACAGCTGAAAACCAACGCCAAAATATATGCTGGTGAAAAAATTTCTACAGGAAATAGTAGTTCAGTAATACTAAAATTTCGTGATGGTTCCACATTTAATATTGGTTCAGATGCAGAAGTAACTTTAGATGAGTTTGTTTTTAATCCATTAAATAGTGTGACAGCCAATACTATATCTGTAGATTCTGGTGCTTTTAGTTATACATCAGGATTTTCTGTTAAAAATCCAAAGGTAGTTATTAGATTACCATCCGTTGAACTGGGTGTTAGAGGCACCATAGTTGATGGATTTGTTAACTTAAAATATCCAGACTATATTAATATTCCGGTTGGTGAGGGTGTTGCTAGGAATAGTGGTGGTATACGTAAATTATCAGAAGGGCAATCATTAGCCTTAACCGATGCTAAAAACAAACCAGTAGATCCACAATCCATACCTCCAGCTATGCAAATAAATGCTGTTAATTTTATTCAATCAGAAACTGATGTTACAATGTCAGTAGCTATCCCTTTGACAAAAGAGCAGCGTTTAGAAGATGCTCTTGCCAATAGAGCCTCAATTACTCAGCAAAAAAAGGGGGTTGTTAACGTCCCTACCTCCAGCAAAAATACTCTCTTAGACTGGCAAATCAGCCCCATAATAGAGCAGGCTATAACAGCTATTGATAAAGAGTTGGAGTTTGTTGCTAACGCATTTGCTTTTGTGCAAGCAGTTCATGCAGCCTCTGCAAAAGATATAACCCAAGCCATGTCACATTTGGCGACAGCTGCAAAGGTTGGGTTGTTACGAGAAACTTTAGCACCTTTAAGCAAACAACAAAAAGATGCCCAAAGAGATTTTTTAACAAAGATAAAAAAGAAATTTCCAGATGCTGCTCAAATTTTACAACGACACAAAAAAAAGAAAATAAAATCTAATAGGGCTAATAAAAAACAGAGTACCAAAGGGGTTATTAGAGGAGTGGCAACTGTAGCTAAAGATAGCTATGAAGTTGCAGCTGTTGTGGGATCTGCTGTAGCGGCTTCTTCAAAGGGTGATTATGAAATTGCAGAAGATATTGTTACCAGTGCACTCACAGCTGAAGGTTTGACTGATAATGCAAATGCAGCAGCAGTAATATCGGCAGCAGCAGCACAGGCTGATCCAATAATTGCAGAAAATGTAGCTGCTATTGCCGTTATTTCACTACCTGAATCTGAACAAAAACAGGCAACAATTCAAGTCTCCTCCGCAGTAGCTATGGCTACTCCAGATAAGGCTTCCACAGTTGCAGCTTCTGTTGCTAAAGTAGCAAAACAAAAAGATGCAGCCAATATTGCTGCCGCTGTAACCAAGGCAGTAAATAGCGCAAATGCTGATGATATTGCAGCAGCAGTTGCCAAGGTTGCTAAACCTGAAGAGGCGGGAAATATAGCCGTAGCTGTAACTCAAATTGCTGGTGTAGATAGTGCGGGAGATGTTTCCTTTGCAGTAACCAAGAGTGTTGGTTCACATGTTGCCGGTGCTGTAGCAGCATCAGTAACCCAATTCACTGGAACTAAAGGGGCCGTTAATGTCGCAACATCGGTGACTAAAGCTGCAGGAGCCCAAGTAGCTGGTAAAGTGGCTGCTGTTGTAACCAAAATTGCTGGTGCTAATAGTGCTGCAAATATTGCCGCTGCAGTGATCAAAGTAGCTGGAAGTAGTGTAGCCGGAGAAGTTGCTGGTGCTGTTACTCAAGTTGCTGGAGCTAATGTTGCTGCAGATGTTGCTGCAGCGGTAATCAACGCTGCTGGGGTTGAAACTACTGGTATTGTGGCAGCAATGGTAACATATATAGCTGGAAACGAAGTATCACAAGATATCATTGAGGCTATTGCTACTGTATCAGGCCAGGGGGTAAATGATGTTGAAGCAGCTAGAGTAGATGCGACCAAATCAGATACATTTCAGACCCAAATAGATGCAGCTAAAGAGTCTGCAGAACAAGCAGTTGAATTAGAAAAAAATGCTATTGAAGCTGGAAAAAATGCTATTGAAGCAGAGAAGTCAGCTGTAAGTGCGGTAGCGTTTGCGCAGAGTGGGGCTGAAATTGTTTCTACAATATCATTACAAAGCGATGGAAATATAGAAGAATCACAAGGAGATGTAGATCAACAAGGAGTAAATGATGATACCACAACTGGAACACCTGATAATGAGAATATTAGCAGTTCCAACAACGACGATGTGGTAACAAAAGAGATGGTTGAAGAAGAACAAAATGTGGAAGAGTCGGAAATTTCAGAGACAATATCTAATCAAAAACCAACAGCTATTGCCCTCTCTTCTTCTTTAGTTGATGAAAATTCAAATACTGTTAGCAATATATTTATTGGAAATCTATCAACAACTGATGCAGATATCAATGATACCCACACCTACACCATTGTTGGTGGAGATGATCAATCAATGTTTTATATCTCTGATGCTAAATTGTATATATTAGCTGGGAAATCTATTGACTATACAACAACAAAAACTCTGATAGTAACCGTTCGTACCACAGATTCATCTGGCAATACATATGATGAACAGTTTACAATCAACGTTAATGAGGTAGCAAACAATTCACCTACTGCAATCAATCTTTCAGCATCATCAATTGATGAATATGCAAATCAAACTAGTGATATAGTAGTTGGAACCTTAACTACAGCTGATGCCGATACCGACGATACTCATACTTACACCATTGTTGGTGGAGATAATCAATCAATGTTTTCTATCTCCGGTAATACGTTGAGTGTAATAACCGGGGTAACTGTTGAATATGAAATATTACAAAGCCTGTATGTAACTGTTCGTACAACAGATCCTGATGGTAATTTTTACGATGAGACACTTAAAATTACCGTCAACGAGATCTCAAATGATCCGCCAACAGCCATCACCCTATCTGCGTCCTCAATTAATGAATATTCCAACTTAACAAATAATGTCTTTGTTGGAACTCTTTCAACAACTGACCCTGATACCAATGATTTCCACACCTATTCAATTGTTTCTGGAGATGATAAGGATATGTTTTTCATCTCTAGGGATTCACTGTTTTTGTCAACAAAAGAAACTTTAGTCTACGAAACGAGCCAAAGCTTATCAGTGACAATCCGTTCAACAGATTTAAGTAGCAATACATATGAAAAAGCATTTACAATTACTGTAAATGAGGTAACTAATTCCACCCCTACAGCTATCACTCTTTCGGCATCATCCATTGATGAATATGCCAACGAAACAAGTGATGTTGCAGTTGGAGCTTTAACTACAGCTGATGCTGAATCTTATGATAGCCACACCTACTCAATTGTTGGTGGAGACGATCAAGCAATGTTCTCCATCAAAGATTCTACCTTGTACATCGTCAAAGGTACAACACTTGACTATGAAACAGCACAAAGTCTATCAGTTATTATTCGCACAACTGACTCTGATGACAATACATTAGATAGTGCATTTGCAATAAATATAAATGATATAAATGAAGCCTTAGAGGTGATTACATTTACAAATGCCAACCCAGTTGAAGCTATCAGTGATGGTAGTGGAACAGTTCTTGGTACATTTACTCATGATGATCCAGATTCAGGGGATACAGTTACTTTTTCTATAACTTCAGCCATAAACAACTCTACATCGGTTGATTCTACATCTCTATTTTTCATCTCAGGTGATGATATAGCAATCACCACTAGCGGTCTTGAAGGGGTTATCTCTGAAACTGAATATACTATTACTGTTCAAGGTGTGGACAGTGCAGGTTTGGGTGGTGAAGCTGATTTTACAATAAGTGTAACCCCAACAGTTTATGACAATATAGATATGTCAGCAACTGATACTACCGCAACTATTAAAAGCAACTCTAGGATTGTGTATAATAATGTCCGTTCAACATTATCTTCAGGTAGTTCATATTCACTAAGCGAGAATGATCTTTTAACCCTGATTTTAGGAAAATTAGATCAGCAAATTACAGGTGGTTTTTCTTATACAATTGATGAAATCATTGATTCGATAGGAGCAAATATTTCTCAGGATAATGTTGTGAGAGTTAGCTTTAGTCTAAATAAGTTAGATGAAATCAACAGCAAATTAAATTCTGATAGCTCTATCAGTAATAATCTGCTCAGTGCAACCACAAATCTGGCAAATTTCATCGATACCAATAAAGTAACTATAACGTTTGTTATAACTGTATCTGTGTCTGCAAATACTGTTATTGGTTTTGATGCCGACAACTCAACAGTACAAATAGTTAGTGATGACAGTTCAATTATTCATAACTATAAGGTTTCTGAGCTAATAGACCAGTATAATTCAACAATCAATTACATACCTTCAACAATTAAATTTTTTAAAGGTGATGATAACCACATATCTTCAGGAGAGATTCCAACATCTTACGACCTCAATGCTTCTGGCAACTATTTAGGAGGTTTGCTTTCGGCTATTACATTTAATGATGGAAGTATAGAGCTGACTCCATAAAATTTTACAAACGATGTAAAAGCCTATGCTTTGGTTATCTTGCCATCAAGGTCGGTCAAAACCTCATTACCAGTTTCAGTAATCAGAATTGTATGTTCAAACTGGGCCGATAGTGAGTGGTCTTTTGTAACCACTGTCCAGTTATCTTTCATATGTTTTATCGCTGAATTGCCAAGGTTGATCATGGGTTCTATGGTGAAGATCATCCCCGGACGAATGACGATACGGTCTCTTGAATCCTCATAGTGAAGTACTGCTGGCTCTTCATGGAACTCTCGTCCAATACCGTGACCACAATATTCATGGACCACAGAACAGCGATTTTCTTTGGCTAGACGTTCAATGGTTGCGCCAATGGTTTTAAGCATTACTCCTGGTAAGGCAACTGAAATTCCAGCGTTGAGACAATCCAGAGCTACTTTGCGCACTTTTTCGCCTTTTGGAGTAGCTTTACCCACATGAAATGTCTTGCTTGTATCCCCGTGGAAACCGTTTAAATATGTTGTGATATCGATATTGATGATATCTCCTTCACGAATGACCCTTTCACTAGGTATGCCATGGCAAATTTGATGATTTATCGAGGTACAGATAGATTTGGGAAAACCACGATAGTTCAAGGGTGATGGAGTTGCCCCATGTGAGATAATATAATCATGGCAAATATCATTTAAATGAAGTGTAGTAACACCTGGTTTTACATGTTCTTCAATCATCGCCAGAGTTTGGGCAGCTAAACGGCATGTAGCTCGCATTGCTGCAATTTCCTCAGCATTTTTAATATGAATCATCTACTACTCTAGCTCCATTGATAGTTGACTGTTTACCGTAATATTATCCTTTTCCACCCTACATTGCCAAGCCATCACTTCAACACCGCTGTTTACTGCCTCTTTTAGCTTTTGGGCATAAGTTGGGTCTATATCGGCAGCAGGTTTAAAATAACTACCATCACCACGTTGTGCCAAAAATAATAGTACCCCTCTGTCTCCAGCGGCAACAACATCCATTAAAGTTTGTAGATGACGTGTGCCACGTTTGGTTACTGCATCTGGAAATGCCAAATGGTCGTAACGATGTAAAGTAACGCTTTTTACCTCCACATAACAGCGAGAATCGTTGTTATCTGTTAGTAAAAAATCCAGACGACTCTCTTTACCAAATGCTACCTCACGGCGAATATTAATAAATTCAGTCAATTGGGGTATAATTTTGGCTTCAAGTGCTTCAGCAACAATTCGGTTGGTTAACCCGGTATTAATTCCTACCCATGTGGAGTTGGCAAAGCTCATCTCCCAGGTATAGGCAAGTTTACGTTTGGGGTTGTTGGCATGGGATAGTCTCACTTTCATACCCGGCTCTGCCAATCCGGTCATAGAGCCAGTATTAGCGCAGTGGGCCACAACAAGCTGACCATTATCAAGTTCTATGTCAGCTAAAAAACGTTTATAACGGCGAATGAGTGTGCCTTGGATGAGAGGAGGAGAGAAATACAATTGCCAATATGATCTTTATGGGAGTGGGTGGAGAGCTATTTTCGCCTGTAGTGTTTTGGGTTTGCCATTTCTATTGATAGCCAACAAGACAAGCTCTTCCGGTTTAAAGCTTCCTATTAACTTTACCAGGGATGCTGGAGATACCACAGCTTGCCCGTTGATGGATATAATAACATCCCCGGTTTTAAGTCCTGCTTTGTATCCAGGACCATTGGGTGCAACAGCTTTAACAAAGACCCCTCCTGCCTTATTTACACCAGGAGCAATACCCAGCCAAGTTGACTGTTGGGGTTTGTGTGGAGCTGGTTTTTTTGCAGCATGTTTATTGTTTTGTTGATAATGGGGAGCTGGAAAAGGGGGTTGCTGCATAAATGATGATGTGGGGTTATCAACATGTGACCTATGAAAATACGGTGTTTGTGAGACACTTAAATGTTTGTTGCTGTCATCTAAGGTTACATCAGCTTGTATATTTGTACCTTGGCGTTTGATACCAAGAACAACCTTTTTGTTTGCACCAAGACGAGATATCTCATTGGTGAAAGCCACAATTGAATTAACTGGTTTGCCATCTATGTTTATGATTAGATCGCCTTTTTGCAGCTTGGCTATATCAGCCGGGCTGCCTTTTATTATCTCGCCAATTTGAACTCCACGGGGTGGTTCAATAGTTACACCAAGCCAACCACCAGCATGGGCAGGTGAAACCAGAAATAGAGCTGTTAGTAGAGAAAATAAACTAAAGACACGACTCATTAAAAAAGATACTCCATATGGTATAGATTCGGCAGTTGACAGATGTTTTTGACAACTGCCGAACCCGGAATTAACTATTCAACCTCAAGCTTGATACTGCCAGGACGTTCTGATTTTCCTGATGGATTTGTATATTTGTCGTTCAAGCTCTGAACAAATACATCGGTCTTCTTAAGAACACTCTGAATAGTACGTTTGGAGCCAGAAAATGGTCCCCAACCAGCTGGTTTGGTGCTAAACACAGAGCGCCATGGCTTGGTGTTGTAGACAAAGGCATTACCAACGTACTCTCTGATATCATCACTATCGACTGTTTGCTCGATCTCTCTTTTAAATTTGTTGATGGCAATTTTCCGTAAGCGAAGGTGGATGAATCCAGCAAGGCCACCAGTACCAACAGCAAGTAGACCTACAACAATTTTTTTCCATAACTCTGTATCAGCAGATAACCAGTGCTGGTAATGGAGCCATTGCATAACATTGATATCATTTTTCAACAGAATAGTCGCCAGAATCGCTCCTAATATACCAAATACCACGGCATCAGAGATCAACACCTGCTTGCGCCATCTGGTTAACAGAACCCTGATTCTTGGGACAACCTCTTCTTCGATAACTTTTGCAGTATGCTCAAGTACGCCGATGATCCTATAAGCCCGTTCTACCTCGACCTTGTTCACACGGTCGGTGATCTCTCCCATATCCTCAGCTCTTTTACTTTCGTAACGTTTTTTTGTGAACTCATCATCAATTGGTGGTGCGGCATCCAGGTTGTAGATCTGATAAAAACGTCCAGCAGTTAAACCTGCTTGGGATAGTGCTCGTTGCCATGCAGCAACAACATCTTCCAAGTTGTCTTCTTGGACGGTACAGTCAACCTGGTTGAGGATGAAGAGAAACTTGTTGGCGTCCGAACGGTGGATGGTGTTTTTTACAAGATGTTCCAATGTATCACGCATTGCACCTGGTTCTGGGTGTCTGGCATCAAAAAATACCAATACCAAGTCAGAGAGCTTCATCATGTCATCGGTAATACGTAGGGTGGCATCTCTCTGGGCATCGGCATCAAAACCTGGTGAGTCGATGAAGATTTTTCCTCTTAAAAACTCAGTCTGGCAGGTTTTAAGTTGGAGGTAGGAGTCTATACGTTTACCTTCACCAACACTCACCCGTTCTATCTCTTGGCTAATGTTATAAAATGGGAAGCGTGGATCAGCATCTAATGCCAAACCGGGTAGGGTTCTGGCCTCTTGTTCTTCGGAGAAGCAGATAACGGTGAATTTATCGTCAACAGCCTGATTGCCAGTTCTTTGTAATTCCTGGGAGAGAAAAGAGTTGATAAACGTGGATTTACCTGAAGAATAGGTTCCCAGAATAGAAACCATTGGCCACCATGTAACCCTAGTGGTAAATGAGTCAGTATTTGGCAAAATACCCATTTTATACGCGATGTTATCAAGGTCGCGGAAACTTTTTACTGCTCCTAGTAGTAGAGTCTTGTTCTCCTGTTTTAGATGCTTCGATAAATTGTCTACTCTGCGCTTAATTTGGTTGCTTGAACGGTTGAACATCAATAGGCTCCTGAAAAAATATAAAAAAAGAGTAGGTCATCCACGTATTTTTAGTATAGGCTTCACACATAGTATAAAGAATGCTATCATCAATTTCTCTTATAACTGAGAAATGGTATGGTCGATTTCTCTTATACATATTATTCTAGAACAAAAAACGAGGTAATGCCATGGCTGGAGATAGTTTATTAGTAAAAGATAGCAGGACAGGTAAAGAAATCACTCTTCCCATTATACAGGGTACAGATGGGCCACCTGTAGTAGATATTGCCCAAATATCGAAACAGTTAGGGCTTTTTACCATTGATCCCGGATTTCGATCCACAGCATCATGTCAAAGTAAAATAACATTTATTGATGGTGATAAAGGTGTTTTGTTATACCGTGGATACCCAATAGACCAGTTAGCAGAAAAAAGTAACTTTTTGGAGGTCTGCTATCTTTTGGCAAGGGGTGAACTACCAAATAGAGAACAGTTTCTAGAATATGAGCGAATTGTTACTGACCATACTATGGTCCATGAACAGCTGCTCAACTCCTTTAAAGGTTATCGTCGAGATGCCCACCCCATGGCTATTATGGTAGGTGTTGTGGGTGCGTTATCGGCCTTTTATCATGACTCACTAGACATCCATAACCCCAGACACCGGGAAATTTCAGAATTCCGTCTGATTGCAAAAATCCCGACCATTGCTGCGGCTTCATACAAATATTCAATTGGTCAGCCATTTATCTATCCCAAGAATGAACTGAGTTACACAGAGAACTTTTTACGTATGTTGTTCAAGGTTCCCACAGAGAAATTTGAGATGTCCCCAGTTTTGATCAAAGCCATGGACCAAATATTTATTCTCCATGCTGATCATGAACAAAACGCCTCAACATCAACTGTGCGTCTTGCTGGTTCTTCACAGGCCAACCCATTTGCTGCTATCTCTGCTGGCATTGGTGCTCTTTGGGGGCCTGCCCATGGTGGAGCCAACGAAGCAGTTTTGAAAATGCTCAATGAAATTGGTGATGTATCCCATGTTCCTGAGTATATAAAAAGGGCCAAAGATCCCAACGACCCATTCCGTCTCATGGGCTTTGGTCACCGGGTCTATAAAAACTATGATCCACGGGCCACTGTTCTTAAGCAGGCTTGCCATGATGTTCTCAATGAGCTTGGTCAACAAAATAGCCCACTGTTTAAACTGGCTCTTGAGTTGGAGAGAATCGCCACTGAAGATGAATATTTTGTTGAGAAGAAACTTTATCCAAATGTTGATTTCTATTCCGGTATTATTCAATCTGCCATCGGTATTCCTGAAAATATGTTCACAGTTATCTTTTCCGTTGCCAGAACCGTCGGCTGGATAACCCAGTGGAGTGAAATGATCAGTGGCGGAGAGGCCATTGGTCGTCCTCGCCAGCTCTATACTGGTGCTCCTCGACGGGATTATGTAAGTATCGAAAATAGAAGTTAATGCAGTTTTTTTCCCGGTAGTATTGACACTTGCCCTTTGAGACTTCATATTTCCATAAAGGTGGGTTCTTGAGTTTTGTTAACTTCAAGAACCCACCGGGATATATTTTCAAACATGTTGCAACTTTCATGGTCTACAAAAAAGCCAATTTAACAAAGCTTTAGAGTTATGTAAGTGCAGCTTAGGAGTGTGGCAGGAGTTGGAATAGTGGAACTGACGGGCGCAAAAATTGTTATTCAGAGTTTGCTCGACCTGGGGGTTGAAACAGTATTTGGCTACCCAGGTGGAGCAGTTCTTTATATATATGACGAGATATATAAAGAGAAAAAATTAACCCATATATTAACCAGACATGAGCAGGGTGCTCTCCATGCTGCTGATGGTTTCTCCAGGGTTACAGGTGAGGTTGGTGTTGCCATAGTAACCTCTGGCCCAGGTGCAACCAACGCTGTGACAGGTCTTGCCACGGCTTATATGGACTCCATACCTTTAGTATGTATAACCGGGCAGGTTCCGGTTCCTCTTATTGGTAATGATGCTTTCCAAGAGGCTGATATTGTCGGTATCACTCGCTCTTGTACCAAGCATAATTTTTTGGTCAAAGATGTTAAAGATCTAGCTCGCATTATTCGTGAGGCTTTTCATATTGCCAAAACTGGTCGTCCCGGACCTGTACTAGTCGATATCCCCAAAGATATTACCATACATAAGTGTGAATATGTACACACCGATAGTGATGTTAACATCCGCTCTTACAAGCCAAACCTAAAGGGCCATATTGGTCAGATAAAACGGGCGATCACCCTTCTTAAAGCCTCTAAAAGGCCCATGATCTATACCGGTGGTGGTGTGGTTCTGTCCGATGCCCACAAAGAGCTGTTTGAATTTACCAGCATTATGAATGCTCCCATAACCAACACTCTAATGGGTTTGGGGGCTTATCCAGCTAGTGATGGCAGGTTTGTCGGAATGCTTGGTATGCACGGTACATATGAAGCCAATATGGCAGTCTCCCACTGTGATTTGTTAATTGCTATTGGTTCCCGTTTTGATGATCGGGTTACTGGTAAGTTGGAGGAGTTTGCCCCTGATGCCAAAATTATTCATATAGATGTTGATCCCACTTCCATTTCAAAAAATGTCAATGTGGATGTCCCTATAGTTGGAGATGTTAAGTTGGTTTTGGAGAAAATAAACCAGCTTATCTCCACAGCCAGTTTCAAGAAGAGCAAACCCGACCTCTCTGATTGGTGGGAGATGGTTGAAACATGGCGGAAAAAAGATAGCCTTGCTTATAGCCAGGGGGAGTCAGCAATTGAGGCACAGTATGTTATCCAAACATTGTGCGAGTTGACCAAGGGTGAAGCAATTGTGGCAACAGATGTGGGACAACATCAGATGTGGGCCGCACAGTTTTATAACTTTGAAAAACCTCGGCGTTGGGTAACCTCTGGTGGTCTTGGGACCATGGGTTTTGGTCTACCTGCTGCTTTGGGTGCCCAAGTCGCCAAACCCAACGATAAGGTTGTTGTTATTACTGGTGATGGTTCAATCCAGATGAATATCCAAGAGTTGGCAACATGTCTTCAATACAAACTTCCTGTTGTTATTGTCATATTGAACAACGGCTTTTTGGGTATGGTGCGACAGTGGCAGGAGTTTTTCTATGAGCGTCGTTATGCTGAAACAGATATGATGTCTCACCAACCCGATTTTGTGAAACTGGCGGAAGCATACAATGCTCTTGGCTTAAGGGCTAAACTACCCAATGAGGTGGAGCCGGTACTCAAAGAGGCTTTGGCAAGTGATAGATGCGTTATTGTTGATATACATACCCGGCCTGAGGGCAACGTCTACCCAATGGTACCTGCTGGTGCGGCTCTTAACGATATGATTTTGCTGTAGGTGGAACAAAAAAATGCGACACATAATTTCTGTTCTTGTTGAGAATGAGTCGGGTGTATTATCACGAGTAGCCGGACTGTTTTCAGCTAGAGGTTTTAATATTGAGAGCTTGACTGTGGCTCCTGTTGGCGATGAAGAGACATCACGAATCACCTTGGTTTCCATAGGTGAAGATCATATCATTGAGCAGATTCTAAAACAGCTCAACAAATTGATTCCGGTTCTCCATGTGGCTGATTTGACAGATGGACCCCATGTTGAGAGGGAATTGATGTTGGTGAAGGTTACCGCTGAGCAGTCACAGCGGGCGGAGATACTGCGTATTGCCGATATTTTTCGTTCCCGAGTTGTGGATGCGACACCATCTACATTTACAATTGAAGTGACTGGTGATAGCGGCAAATTGGACGCATGTTTATCTCTATTAATACCCTTGGGGGTTACAGAGATGGTTCGCACCGGACAGGTTGCCTTGAGCCGTGGTGATAAAGGGCTGGTTAAAAGTTAAGCCGTACATTGTTTATTAGTCTGTTTTTATAGTAAATTTCCACATATCTGCCATTTTATGGCGCTTTTTGATGGGTGGAAGTTGTAAATTTAAACAGCAAAAAAATATTTTTATACATTTTTTTACATACGCAAAGGAAATCTTTTATATGAAAGTTTATTATGACAGCGATGCCGACTTGGGTATTATTAAATCAAAAAAGGTAGCTGTTATCGGTTACGGATCTCAAGGTCATGCCCATTCACAAAATTTGCGGGATTCTGGGGTTGATGTTGTGGTTGGTTTAAGAGCTGGTTCTGGCTCTTGGAAAAAAGCCGAAAATGCTGGGCTGGCTGTGGCAGAAGTGGCCCAAGCGGTTGCTGGTGCTGATGTGGTAATGATCTTGGTTCCTGATGAGCATCAAGCAAGGATCTACCGTGAAGATGTAGAACCAAACTTAAAAGATGAAGCTGCTCTGGTATTTGCCCACGGTTTTAACATCCATTTTGGACAGATTGATCCTCCTAAAAATGTTGATGTGTTCTTGGTTGCTCCTAAAGGTCCAGGCCATCTGGTTCGGGCTGAATATAATCGTGGTGGCGGTGTGCCAACCTTAATAGCTATCCATCAGGATGCCACAGGTAAAGCTCGTGATATTGCCCTATCTTATGCCTCTGGCAACGGTGGGGGACGTGCCGGAATCATCGAGACCACATTTAAAGAGGAGACAGAGACCGATCTCTTTGGTGAACAGGCGGTCCTATGTGGTGGTATTACTGCTCTGATTCAAGCTGGTTTTGAAACTTTGGTTGAGGCTGGTTATGCCCCTGAAATGGCTTATTTTGAGTGTCTACACGAGACCAAGCTCATTGTTGATTTGATCTATGAGGGTGGTATCGCCAACATGCGTTACTCCATCTCCAACACAGCAGAATATGGTGACTTGACTCGTGGCCCAAGGGTTGTGACTGAAGATACCAAAAAAGAGATGAAGAAAATACTTGGTGAGATCCAAACTGGTGACTTTGCGCGGGAATTTATCTTGGAAAATATGGCAGGAACTCCCCGTTTCAAAGGCTTACGTCGTATTGGCAAAGCCCATCAAATTGAAGAGGTTGGTGGAAAACTGCGGAGTATGATGCCTTGGATTCAAGCAAGTAAAATTGTTGATAAAGATAAAAACTAATCTGGCTATGAACCTGATCAAGGCAGTTGTAGTTAGGATAACGGCGTGATCTATGGGTGTTTTTAGAGTGTGAGGTGAGGATGTTTGCGGCTTGTTTTTACTTCATATACCAAATTAATCTGTAGATTGTGTATGATCCATCCATACTGTAGCTATTTGTAGGTTGAACAAAAGGAGCTTTTGATGGCGTTGCGTAGTCCGGTAGCTAGTGAGGGTATTCCCTTTATCGTTTTGTTTATATCGATAGCTGGTTTGGGAACGATATTTATCGAATCACTACCGATAATTAATGTGGCTTTATGGATTTTGGCTGGTTGGTGTATCTGGTTTTTCCGTGATCCTGATCGCGAAACCCCCAAAATTCCTGGGGGAGTGATTGCTCCGGCAGATGGTCGTGTGGTTGCAATCGAAGAGGTGACTGCTGCCCCGTTGTCTGGTGAACCAGCTAGAAAATTCTCAATATTTATGAATGTTTTCAATGTTCATGTTAACCGTTCTCCCATGGCTGGAAAAATTACCGATCTGGCTTACCACCAAGGGCGTTTTGTCAATGCAGCTTTGGATAAGGCATCCATTGAAAATGAGAGAATGGAGATTCTTTTAACCCTGGAAAATGGTGTAAAACTACCATTTGTTCAGGTGGCAGGTCTTGTTGCTCGTCGTATTGTATGTCGATCTACGGTGGGTGATAACATGGAACCGGGTGAGAGGTTTGGTTTAATCCGTTTTGGCTCGCGTGTTGATGTATATCTACCCCTTGAAGCTGAGGTAAAAATGGGTCTAGGTGATACAACCATTGCAGGTGAGTCGGTTATTGCACAATTGGAAGGGTTCTCATAAGTCGTGACTGAGCCTAAAAGTAAACATAAAGGGGTGTATTTATTTCCCAACCTCTTGACTACAGGAGGTATGTTTTTTGGCTTTTATGCTATAATGGCAGCCTTGAGTGGTCAGTTTGAAAATGGTGCCATGGCGATATTGGCTGCCGCTGTTTTTGATTTTTTAGATGGTCGTGTTGCAAGGGCAATGAATGCCACATCGGCCTTTGGTAAGGAGTATGACTCTTTAGCCGACTTTCTCTCCTTTGGAATTGCCCCAGCGGTTTTGGTTCATCAATGGGCGTTGGTTCCTTTCCATCGTGTGGGTTGGGCAGCAGCATTTCTTTTCACAGTTTGTGGTGCGTTGCGCCTAGCCCGGTTTAATGTACAGCACTATACCCAAGATGAACGGGTCTCCAGCCGTTATTTCCAAGGTTTACCAACTCCGGCAGCAGCCGGAATACTCTGCGCAACAGTACTTTTTTACGTGGAGATGGGTTTTTCCAGTAATGTAGGTAGCTCTTCCGGGGTGGGGTTGTGGCGTTGGTTGCCTCTATTTTTGGTCTTTACCCTTGGTATTCTCATGGTTAGCTCCATACGTTTTCGTAGTTTTAAAGATTTTTCCTGGCATCGAAAGCGTCCTTTTCTCTCTCAGGTAGTTGTGGTTGTGTTTTTAGCCATGCTAACCATCCACTTAGCAGTGACAATGTTTGTTATAAGTCTGGCCTATCTTGCCTCAATAATCCATAGCCATAGGGAGTATCGAAAACTTCTTGCTGAAGGAAAAGAGGTTGAGGAGGATGAGGTGATGGATTTGAGTGTGTAATGTTTGTCATAGCTGTTTCTCTGACAAATAGTTCAACCTAGATTAGGCAGTTGGACGTATGTGAATGGCGCAACATGCTGGTTTAGCTGCCGTAATAGAAAAAAGTCACCCAATGGGGGGTGAGTTTTTTTCTATTACGGTAGATGAATCAAGAGGTGATGTCAGGTGCGTGCGCACAACTGCCGAATCTAGGTTCAAACAGAGGTGTTTAGCAAATGACAGATAGAGTAATAATCTTTGATACCACTCTGAGAGACGGCGAACAATCCCCCGGTGCATCCATGAATGTGGATGAAAAATTGCGTATCGCCAGATAGCTGGAACGTCTGCAAGTTGATGTCATAGAGGCCGGTTTTCCCATAGCATCCCCAGGTGACTTCGAGGCGGAAAAAGGTGTTGCCCTCTATCGGGTAGAGGCCATAACAGGTGGTGCTTGTGCCCAAGCCAAAGTGGTTGTAAGGTTGACTAAAGATAAAAAAACAGTGCAGGGCTTGGGTGCCCATAATGATGTAGTTGAGGCATCGGCCAGTGCATATGTCAATGCTCTTAACCGAATGGTACAAAAGGGCAATAAGCTTGGTCAAAAGCAAGATGGTGTTTGATATTGTACAAAAGCAATTAGATTTGGCATGGCTTTTGTAGTACCAATTGGTAACACTAATTTTATCACAATTTTTTAAGGCCTGAGAGAACCTTAAAAAAGTACAATGATTTCAAGATCGAAGGAGTCTGTCCATGACTATCCGCCGTATCGGAAAAACCGGTAAAACCAATATAAAACCGGTCTCCACTGGTAAAAATGCTGCAACAAAGGTTGGAGTAGGGGAAAATTTTGCCGATCAACTGGCACATGTTGCCGGAACCAATGGTGTAGAAAGTGTCGAAAGAATAACTCCTACAAAAGCGATAAATGATGTTACATCTCAAGGTTCCAAAAATGAACGCCGTGAACAGTTGGAGCAAACAGGGGAGCTTTTGGAGTCACTTGAGGAGCTAGGTAAAAATTTAGATCCATCTATTCTTATAAAAGATGGAAATGATGATTTGGCTCGTCAAAGATTGAAAGAGACGAGAGATCAAGCACTTAGAACGCTTTCAGATACTCCGGCCCATAGTGAAGAGCGAGATCTTTTGCACAGAACTGCACTTCTTGCAACAGTGGAACTGGCAAAAAGTGAGCGAGGGGATTATAAGTAGGGGGTTAAGTTTAACCTAGCTGCATTTTGCAGCCCCTATAGAAGTAACCCTAAATGTCTCTGCAACATATACGAAATTTTTCAATTATCGCCCATATCGATCACGGCAAGAGTACTCTTGCCGATCGTTTGATCGAATTTACCGGAGCCCTTGAGTCCAGAGAGATGTCTGAACAACTTCTCGATAGTATGGATATTGAGAGGGAACGGGGCATAACAATCAAAGCCCAATCTGTGCGCCTTAACTACAAGGCTCGGGATGGGGAGACCTACCTTCTAAACTTTATCGATACGCCGGGCCATGTGGACTTCTCCTACGAAGTTTCACGGTCTCTGGCTGCTTGTGAAGGTGCGCTGTTGGTTGTGGATGCCGCCCAAGGGGTAGAGGCCCAGACCCTGGCCAATGTCTATCTGGCCCTGGATAATGACTTGGAGATAATCCCGGTATTAAACAAAGTCGACCTACCATCGGCTGAACCAGATCGGGTGCGGACCCAGATTGAAGATGTGATCGGTTTAGATGCAAGTGATGCAATTGAGGCTTCGGCAAAATCCGGGATAGGTATTGAAGAGATTCTTGAAGCTGTCATCACCCGTATACCACCACCTGTTGGTAAGGTAGACAAACCCTTAAAAGCACTGATAATCGACTCTTGGTATGACAACTATCTGGGTGTTGTTGCACTGGCTCGGATATATGATGGTCTTATGCGGGTATCTGGTAGTGGTCCAAAAACCAAAAAAATCCGTTTTATGAGCTCCGGGCAAGATTATCCTCTTGATAGAATAGGTGCTTTTACTCCACAGCTGACCAACACGCAGACATTAAGTGCTGGTGAGGTAGGGTTTGTTATCGCTGGGGTCAAAGAGTTGTCACAGGCCAGGGTAGGGGATACAATTACCGAATCTGCTCGCCCTGCCCAGGAGAAACTGGCAGGCTTTAAAGATGTCCAGCCCATGGTATTTGCCGGGCTTTACCCGGTGATCTCGGCTGAATATGAAAATTTAAAAGAGGCGTTGGAAAAACTTTCCTTAAACGATGCCGCCATCACCTATGATGCTGAGACCTCCCCAGCCTTGGGATTTGGTTATCGTTGTGGTTTTTTGGGTATGCTGCACATGGAGATCGTCCAGGAGCGACTAGAGCGAGAGTTTAACCTGGATCTGGTGATAACTGCTCCAACCGTGGTATATCAGGTTACCAAAACCAATGGGGAGAAGATGGATGTCCATAATCCATCAAATCTGCCGCCACAAGTTGAACTGGCAGCCATTGATGAGCCTTTTATTCTCGTATCAATCATGGTTCCGGCTGAACATATGGGACCCATTATGACCCTCTGTACCGAACGTCGTGGGGTACAGAGGGATATGACCTATATTTCTGAAACCCGGGTGATGGTAAAATATGAGATACCCATGAGTGAAGTGGTTATGGATTTTTATGATCGTTTAAAATCCATATCCCGTGGTTATGCCTCATTAGACTATGAAATGCTTGATTATAGACCAGGAAATCTGGTTAAACTTGATCTTTTGATCAATGGTGAGCCTGTTGATGCCCTATCGGTTATTGTTCACAAAGAGAAAGCCCAGATAAGGGGGCGTGAGCTGGCAAAAAAAATGAAAGATATCATACATCGTCAGATGTTTGAAATTGCTATCCAGGCAGCCATCGGAGCCAAAATTATAGCCCGAGAGACCATTAGTGCCATGCGTAAAAATGTGACGGCAAAATGTTATGGTGGTGATGTTTCTCGTAAAAGAAAATTGTTGGAAAAGCAAAAAGCTGGTAAAAAAAGGATGAAACAGGTTGGTAGGGTCGAGATTCCCCAAGAGGCGTTTCTAGCGGTATTAAAGGTAGATTGAGGTAGATATCTAATATGGATGCACAGGTCCAGGTAGATCAAAATATTAACGATAATAACAATAATGATGAAAATTCTGCGGACTCCAACAGTGTTGTGGTATCTAAAAAACACTATTGGTGGGGTGGACTGTTTTTACTTTTTGGTCTCTATATTTTAGGTTCATATGTCTCCTCTGGTCCCTCAATTGATAATGAAGATGTTGGCAGCTTTGGCCCACCAATATCTCTTGTTCTCATTGGAGTTGGAGGCTATTTTCTCTTTTTTGGCAGGAATTTTTTTGCAAAAGAGAGTGAAACAGTTGAATATTTTGAGGCTATAGCCATGGCTGTTGGCATTGCCCTTACAGTGAGGGCTTTTTTTGTCGAACCCTTTAAAATTCCATCTGGTTCCATGATTCCCACCCTCTTGGTGGGTGACTATCTTTTTGTCAGTAAATCAGCCTACGGCTATCGCCTACCTTTTACCCAAAGCAGGGTATTGATGGGTAGTGGGCCAGAACGTGGCGATGTAGCGGTTTTTGAATATCCAAGAGACCCGGACAAAGACTATATCAAACGGATTGTTGGTCTGCCGGGAGACCGTATAGTATACCGCAGTAAAAGATTGTATATAAATGATAAGCCAGTTGAATATCAGGCAATGGGACCTTATAAATATTTAACTGTGCAAGGTGAAGCGAAGGATGTGGCTCTTTTCACTGAAAAATTGGAAAATGCACACCATCCAATTTTGGTGCAATCTTACTCCTTTATGGATGGTTATACTGATCAGATAATTCCTGATGATCACTATTTTGTCATGGGAGATAATCGGGATAACAGCAACGATAGCCGAGCTTGGGGGTTTGTTCCGGCACATCGGTTGGTTGGTAAAGCACAGCGAATTTTCTGGTCATGGGATCAACACAGTGATGGTCTATTCGATGGAGTTCGCTGGGATAGGTTCTGGACCCCTGTTGAGTGACAGTTTTTATAAAAGTTATACCAGCCAAGGTGAGCTGGTATTTTGATGATGCCTTTTGAGATAAATAGGTAACCATGAATAATCGTCAAGCTGGCGGTTCGCTGATTAAAACGATGCTATTTTTAACCATGCTCTTGGCTATTGTTAGTGTTAGCCTACGTGTTGTACCGGGGGTATATAACTATTACATATTAAAAGATCTGGCAGACCGGGTGGTGGGTGAATACGCCCAACTGGATCTCACAGAGGTTAACAGACGTGTTGCCTTTGAGCTGCACCGTACCCATCTCGATATTGATGATGAGACATTTGTCATCAACCAGACTGAACATGGATATCGGGTTTTTGTCGACTATCTAATACCCATGGATTTTATGCTTGGACCCTACGAACTGGTCTGGGAAGGACATGAGTATTTAACTCTTAGTTATGATGCTGAGAGCTGATAAATCAATGAATTCTGAAGATAGTTGGTTAAATGATAGTGACGAAAACCAGAAAGAACAACTGTACACAACCATATCTGACGATGTTCTAGATGGTCTCCAAGAGCGCCTTGGATACACCTTTAAAAACAAAGAGTTGCTTTTTCAGGCTTTGACCCACCGATCCACCCCGGTAAACTCCGACAACCAAAATGGTAACCATGCAATATGGCATAACGAACGGTTGGAGTTTTTAGGTGATGCTGTGTTGGAGTTGGTGATATCTGCAAAGCTATATCAACTATACCCAGATGCAGCAGAAGGCGCTCTTTCCCATTGGCGTTCTTCCCTTGTAAACACTCGCTCTTTAAGTGAACTAGCCACCAAAATAGACATTGGTTCTTGTTTGATGATGGGGCGTGGGGAGGATTTAAGCGGTGGCAGAAAGAAGGTCTCAATTCTTGGGGACTGTTTTGAAGCAATTTTAGGAGCGCTGTTTTTAGATGGGGGTCTGGCAGTTGTCGAAGATCTTCTTTTTCGTCTTATCGGCGATAAAATTGAAAAATTGCAAGCAGTTGAGCAGTATAAAGATTATAAATCTCTTCTTCAGGAACAGTTACAAAGCGTGGGTCGTGCCCTTCCTAGCTATCAGGTAACAGCAGTAGTAGGCCCTCCTCACCAACGGGTATTCGAGGTCTCATGCCTTTTAGAAAATGATTATGTTGCAGGTGTTGGTTCGGGACATTCAAAACGATTTGCAGAACAGCTGGCTGCAAAAACTGTGGTTGAAAAATTTCCAGACATTGTTGATCCCACCCAGGGAGATAAAACAGGTGAGTGAGTAAAAATAATGGCAGAATATCCTGTTGATACCTTTAAATCTGGCTACATAGCCATTGCTGGTCGGCCAAATAGTGGTAAATCCACCTTTTTAAACCGTATACTTGGTAGAAAAGTGGCTATTGTTACCCATAAAGCTCAGACCACCAGATCAAAAATTTTGGGTGTTCACCACTCAACAAACTGTCAGATGGTATTTCTCGATACTCCTGGTATCCATGACCCTGGTAACTCATATTTAAATGCTGCCATGGTACAAACAGCATTTGATGCCTGTATGGATGTTGATCTTATACTCTATTTTGTCGATTTGCCGGGAAGTATAACCGATGAAGATTGGCTAAATATTGCCAAATTACCCCACAAAAATACCCCAATTTTTCTTGTTATCAACAAGGTAGATAAAATTGAAAAGCCCAAATTAATGCCGATCTTACGGCAGTTGGGTGAGGGGAGGGATGGTATTGTTTTCAAAGAGTTGATTCCCATATCAGCCCTTAATGGAGAAAATGTCGACAGGGTGTTGCAACTGATACCTGAATATCTGGAACCTGGACCTAAATATTTTAACGATGATCAAATAACCGACCAGCCTGAGTCATTTTTAGCAGCAGAGCTTATTAGGGAAAAACTGTTCTCTTTTTTACAGCAAGAGTTACCATATTCTTTAGCTGTCAGGGTGGACTCTTTTAGCAAACGTGAAACTGAAACCAATGGCAAAAATAGACAGAAAACTGCAAAAAAGCAGGATAAACATATAAAAGAGATTTGGGATATGGGGGCTACTATCTTTGTTGATAGAGAGTCACAAAAGGGGATCGTTATCGGTAAAGGTGGTAACGTATTAAAACGGGTTGGTACAGCTGTTCGCAAAGAGTTGGAGGAGCAGCTTGATATAAAACTGTTTTTAAAAATTTGGGTTAAAGTAAACAAAGATTGGAGCAGCAACTCAACCATGTTGCGCTCTTTTGGTTATCCTGATGGTTTGGATGGTGACGAAGATAGGGGGTAGATTAAGAGACGGTGCTGATTCAGGACGAAGCTTTGGTTCTCAGAAGAACACCTTTTCAAGAAAGCTCCTTGGTTATCCATTTTTTAACCAAAAACAACGGTTTATTAAGTGTGATGGCCCGTGGTATTCGCAAAAGTGGTCGTAAAGGAGGAGACCGCCGTGGAGCTTTAGCTGGATTTCACACCGTACAGTTGGAGAGCCGCTCTCGCTCTTTGGAAGCCATGGGTACTCTAACAAATGTGGAGATCACTACCCCCAGACGTAATATTCCTACGTCAGCAGCAGCTTTGGCAGCAGCCCAGGTGTTTTTGGAAGTTGCATACCGTTTTTCCGTAGCAGGTGAATTTCGCCCTGTTTTTATGCAGACCATAGAATCTTGTCTTGATCTTCTGGATGCCGAAGCAAGCCCTCTTGAGCTTTTAGCGCTCTGCCTTGGTGTGTTGATTCGTGATATAGGTTACGGTTGGCGAACCGATGAGTGTGCTGGCTGTAGAGGCAAGGAGGAGTTGATCTTTTTTTCCATAAAGCGAGGACAGGTTGTCTGTAAGCCATGTGGAACACCATACATTGAACGGTTGGTATCAATTAGCGATAATATTCTCAAAAATATGCAAAGGCTAGCATGGCCCCCACCTTTTGGGGTATTGTGTGTAGCTGAACAGGCACTTCTCTACCGCATTGCCGTATCTTCTTTGGTAAAAGCAGGTGGAAAAATGTTGATGACTGACCAACCTTTCAGGACGGTAATTGGTCATGATATCTTCACACAGGAGGGTTATACCCCTACAGAAATAAGGTTATCTTAAAGATGATAGATAAAGAGTTGTTAGAGATTTTAGTATGCCCACAGTGCAAGGGTAGTTTGGAATACGACTCCCAAGCCTCTGAGTTGATCTGCCAGGTTGACCGTTTGGCCTTTGCCATACGTGATGATATTCCGGTCATGTTGGTAGATGATGCCAGAGAGATAGAGGCGACATAAAAGAATTATAGCTAAAAAAGCCTGAACTTTATTTGTCTGTTCCTGTATTTGTCAAATTATGCGCTACAACAATTGCAAGTTTTATCGGCAAATAGAGAGTTTATAAAGCTGGAGAGAGTTGTATATAATACAAAAGGCAGGTGGAAAGTACTTTTCCATCTGCCTTTTTTGATCGACAATAAATTCAGCTCTCAATCTTTGGCAGATTATTTATTTTTTCAAGCAATTTTTCTGTTGGCATTTTTAAGGGCAGTAATTTTTTTCCAACCCTTGTAAACATACCAATTGCAAATTGACGACCACTGAATACAATATGGTGGTTCTCAATTTTTGCCACATTCATCCATATACATTCGTCAGGGCTTAAAGGATTGTGGGCAACAAGAAACAGGGTCTCATTGGATACCCCTAAAGTCTTTCTGAATCTTCTTACATCACCACGTATATATCCTGCCGGATAGTTTGGTCGTTGAAGTCTGTTCCAGAGCAACTCCTTGACCAGACCTGGATATTGATGGGTATTGATTAATAGCTCTCTTGTAGCTTTAGCTTTGGGTGGTGCTGCATGGCAGGCGATAAAATCTTTGGAAATTGCAATAAAAGGTAGGGAGTCGTAAAAAATATCCATCTGCTCTTTGTACGCCTTGCCCCTGGTTTTTAAAATAGCCTTTTCCCAGAGAGTGCCCTGGGATATTCCCGATTTACGTACATCTGGTGAAAAACTATCATGGTTGCCACGAATATAAAAAAACTGTTTGGGAAATTTGAGCTTTAGTTTGCAAATAAGATCCATCATTAGAATTGATGAATCAAATTTATCCATCTCACCATCAATTTCTGAATGCACCGCATCACCAAGAACGATCATATAGGCTTCATAATCTTTCATGGCATCTAAAAATGAGTTTTCACTCAATATTTTTATCAGATTATCAACCTGACCATGAAGATCACCCACAATGATAGGTGTCATGTTTTCCGGTAACTCTAAAAGACCACCGGGCATCCCCCGGCTATCTTTTGGTCGAAAATCTTCATGGTCCAGGAGTTCATTGACCTTTTTTATGGTTGCAAATGCTTGAGTGTGAGAGAGGGCTCTTATATCTCCACCATAGATATCTCGTAAAGCCCGTAGCTTGTTTAGTTTCCAGTTTTCTACCCGTTTGATCTCACGAGGTTTGCTCAAAGCCGATACAATTGTACCCCCATCAGTATTGAGATCTTTAAAAATCAACGCATTACCGATATGGGCTATGGTAATATGACGATGGCCAACAAATTGTTTAAAATCAAAGATATTATCCTGCTCTTCATTCCCTTTACCAATAACAATTGTATCACCATGGTTTAGTTGCAGAAAGCCGGATATGCGGTTGTAAAATTTTGTTGGATCAAAAATTATGAAACAGTGAATAATTATGCTGCCGTCGCCGTCTACAATTGGTTTTGTATTGGGGTAGATATGGAGTTTGTGACCATCTTTACCACCAAGCAGGAGTTGAATTGGTTGCTGGGTGTTTACAACTCTAATCTCATGACCCCGTAAAACCTTTTCCAGGCTTAACTCAACCTCTTCAACCACCCTGCTAGCTGGGTTGATCAGATCTTTTAGCTTTTGGAAAAAAGATGGTTTAGGTTTGGGGGGAGAGTTGATCATTAAAGCTATTCACTTTTTTTACAATAATTTTTAAGCATACTCTAAACCTGTTAGTAATAACCAACATAAATAACACTCAATTGCTCATTGTAACATATTTTAATCCTACAACCAACTCAGTAACAACTATTTTATACTTAAAAAACAGATCAGAACCTGATTTTTTTTTTGGAGTCTTAAATGTGTGTTCATAAGTAGTTAAATGGAGCTGGTTATATTCTGGAAGGGTTTGGGATTAGCTGATTACTCAGAGTTGATAGTGGTTACATTTTTTGTAACGCTAAAGTTGCTAAATTGAATCCAACTTTTTTTGTAGCCAGGGGGAGATGTCGGGAACAAATAGCTTAATTGAGAGTGCATAAATAGGTAAATCAGAAGAAAACTGTTGAATTTTTACCGCATCTTTTTCAGTACATATTAGTGCTTGAGCCTTGATAGACCTGGCTTTTTTTACAAGTTCATTGATGGTGTTGTCAGTAAAAAGGTGGTGATCCTCAAAACTGCTAGTGTAGATAGCTGAAATTGCGAGACTTTCTATGGTTGTAAAAAATTTTTCCGGTTTAGCTATGCCGCAAAAAGCAAGTACATCAATATTTTTCAAGCCATCAAGGGGTACTGTGGCTGGATGTTTAGCTCCGGTGTTGGCTAGCTTTTGCCATTTTGTTGGTTGGTGAATGGCAGAACAGCTATTTATGTTAGGTGCAATTTGCCCAAGCAAATCTTCTGTACGCTTTAGTTTAGTTTGATCATCGGCTCTGGTTATTATCACACCATCACAACGGTTGATAGACTCAGGATATTCTCTTAGCAGTCCTCCTGGAAGTATATGGCCATTGCTAAACGGGGCATTGCAGTCCAACAAAACCAGATCAAATTCTCTTTTGACCTGCATATGTTGAAAGGCATCATCCATGATTATAATATTGCAGCCATATTGCTCTGTAGCCACTGCGATTGTTTTGCTCCTGTTGGGACCGGTAATTACGGTTACCCCTGGTAATTGTTGGGCAATTAACACTGCCTCATCTGCTGCTTGAGGGGTGGTAGTAACAATTTTTTGTGCAGTTGCCACAACTGTTACTTCAGCTTTTGATTGCTGTCTATAACCCCGACTAACAACAGCAACCTTGCGGCCTTGGCTTTGATAGTATTGGGCTAACCAGATTACCGTAGGGGTTTTTCCTGTACCTCCCGCGGTTATGTTGCCTACGCTTATAACCGGACAGGGTGCTTTGTATGATGCTAAAAATCCTTTTTGATATAGTGTGGCTCGTATACTCTGTATAGCTCCATATAGGCTTCCAACTGTTTGCAGACCCCAAATTACAGCTTTTTCATAGAAACCCCGTGCAGGTCTTTCTCCTGCCAATACAGGGAGTAGGGGAGTGGTCATGGGGAGTCCCTTTTTATGGTTTTAATTATGGCACTCATGGTTCTATCCAACGCCCCAGTATTTGCTGCAACAACCATTTGGGCATTATTTCCCATATCTTTACATTTTTGCTCTGATTGCAATAGCTCTGCTACGGCATTATAGAGAGTGTCGCCATCTTCGATCATCACCCCACCGCCAGCATCCAATATCTGTTGGGATGCCTCTTGAAAATTGTATCTTGATGGTCCAAATACTGGAGGTATAGACCATGCTGCTGCTTCCAAAAGGTTCTGCCCACCATGGGGAATTAGAGTACCACCAATGAAGGCAACCTGGGCATAGCCGTATAGTCTGGTCAACCAGCCAACCTGATCCACTAGCAAAACAGCTTGGAACCATTCATATTGTTGTTGACTTTTGTGAATATCGGTAATTTTGCTGTAGTCCCAACCGTGGCTTTTGATCATATCGGCAATCTTGTCACCACGTTCTGGATGGCGAGGGACTAAAATCAACTTTATGTTGGGGAGAAGTTTTTGCAGGCGTCCAAAGACAGCCAACACCGTCTCCTCTTCACCTGGGTGGGTGCTGGCAGCAATCCAAACCGGGCTTTTTGGATGGGGTAGCTTTTTAGCTAATAGCGCCATCTCCTCCTGGCTGGCTGTTTTAACCGCTTGATCATATTTTAAATTACCGGTATTTATGATTTTTTTGCCATCGCCACCAATTTTTTCCATACGTTGAGCATCAAGAGCCGACTGCATGGCAAAAAGTTTGACTGGTTGAAGATATTTTTTCATGAAAAAACTAAACCGTGAATAGTTTTTAAATGATCCTGGAGACAGCCGTCCATTTATGGTGATAACAGGAATACTGTTTTTTTCCATGGCTTTAAATAGATTGGGCCAGAGTTCAGTCTCCATAACGATAAAAAACTCAGGCTCAATTTTTTCCACTACTTTGTTGACTATGAATGGTAGATCAACAGGCAGATAAAAGGTGGCAGCAAGACCTTTTAGTTTATCCTTTGCCACCTGTTGACCTGTTTTGGTAACGGTAGACAGAACAATATCATGATCGGGAAACTGTAGTGAAAGTTTTTCCACCACTCCTTTTGCACCAAGGGTCTCTCCAACCGAGACAGCATGGAGCCAAATTCTTGGTCTGCTATTGTTGAATTTTGGTAGGTCAAAACCAAATCGTTGGCTTATGGTTCCTTTATACTTTGCAGTTGAAAAATATTTCCACAATAAAATTGGCATGAGTACCAATAGTAGGGTTAGCAAAATCGTACTGTACAAAAAATAGTGCATAAATATCTTGTTAGCGATAATGTGATTATTAAAAGTGCTTTGCTAATAGTGAACCACATGAGGGTCTTGCGTCCAGTTTATTGTTGTTAATAGCTTATAAAAAACTAGTTAAAGTTGTGTTAACTTTTTGGGCTGTTTAAGACAATTTTTTTTTAATTTTCTTTAAACTTTTCGATAAAAAAAAGTGTAATGATCATAGTAGTTAATAGGACCATTTCACTTCCTATAATTTTCAATGTCAATTTCTCAATTTATTGGTGCTTGACAGAGTTCCACAGAGCGAGGATTATTCCAGCAGTTTGTCTATTATGTAGTTGGAGGAGTTGTAACTAATCGTGACATTTCAAGAATTGATTTTTGCTTTACAAAGCTATTGGGCCAAGAAGGGTTGTGTAATTTTGCAGCCTTACGATATGGAGATGGGTGCAGGAACATTTCACCCTGCCACCTTTCTTAAGGTTCTTGGGCCAGAGCCGTGGAACACAGCTTATGTGCAACCGTCACGGAGACCAACCGATGGTCGTTATGGGGATAATCCCAACCGTTTGCAGCACTACTATCAGTATCAGGTTATTTTAAAACCTTCACCCGGTGATATTCAAGATCTCTACCTTGAATCACTCTCGGCAATTGGTATTGATCCAAAAGCCCATGATATCCGCTTTGTTGAGGATGATTGGGAAAGCCCCACCTTGGGTGCATGGGGATTGGGCTGGGAGGTTTGGCTCGATGGTATGGAGGTGACCCAGTTTACCTATTTTCAACAGGTTGGTGGCCTGGACCTCAAACCGGTATCCGGTGAGTTGACATACGGTCTGGAGAGGTTGGCTATGTATATCCAGGGCAAGGAGAATGTTTACGATCTAATCTGGACTGAAGGTGTCACCTATGGGGATGTCTTCCATCAAAATGAGGTGGAATATTCTCGCTTTAACTTTGAAAGAGCAAATACGGAGTTGCTTTTTAGTATGTTTAATAACCACGAAAAAGAGGCAATTGCACTATCCAAAGCAGAGCTGCCAATGCCAGCTTATGATCAGATAATTAAATGTTCCCATGCCTTTAATCTGCTTGATGCCCGTGGAGCCATCAGTGTTACCGAACGAGCCGCCTATATTGGTCGGGTTCGTAATTTGGCAAAACAAGTTGCCGAGACCTATTATGCCCAACGTGAAGCGTTGGGTTTCCCCATGTTAAAAGATGCCGAGGTGAAATCGTGAGTAGCTTTTTTTGGGAGATAGGGGTAGAGGAGATTCCAGCTGGAAAACTGGCAGGGGCTATTGATGCACTTGATAACAACATTAAAAAGGCCATTGAAGAGAACAGTCTGGCCCAACAGGGTACTACTGTTGACTGTCAGGGTACACCGCGGCGTTTAATGGTGGCAATTAGTGGCTTGGCTGACAAACAGCCCGACACCGAAGAGGAGAGGCGTGGACCTCCTGTGGCAAGGGCGTTTGATGGTGATGGTAAGCCTACAAAGGCGGCTGAAGGTTTTGCTAAAGGGTGTGGGGTGACAGTGGCTGAACTGGGTCGTCTGCAAACTGCAAAGGGTGACTATCTAGCCTATAACATAAAACAAGATGGTAAATCTGCTGCAAAAATTTTGCCCCAGATCATGACCGATATTATAACAAACTTTCCCTGGCAAAAGTCCCAGCGATGGGGCAGTGGGGATATGCGTTTTGTCCGCCCTGTAAACTGGATTGTGGCCCTTTTGGATGGTGAAATTCTTCCTTTTACTACTATTGATGGTATGGCAGCCTCAAACCAGACCCAAGGCCACCGTTTTATGGCCCGTGGTCCCTATACTGTAAATGATGTTGATAGTTACAAAGAGGCAATGAGCCAGGGTAAGGTTGTTCTTAGCTCAAAAAAACGTAAAAAAATCATTCGTTCTGGAGTTGAAAAGCTGGCTGAAGAGGTGGGAGGGGTTGCTGTTATTTCAGAATCTCTACTCATGGAAAATGTTGGTTTGACAGAGTGGCCCCACCCTCTATTGGGAACCTACGATCCCTCATACCTGAAAATACCATCTGAGGTTCTTATAACCTCCATGCAGTATCACCAAAAATATTTTCCTGTGCAAAATAGCGATGGTGAGCTGCTCCCCAATTTTGTAGCTGTAAGCAACATTGATACAGCGGATAATAAAGTATTGGTAACAGGTTATGAAAGAGTCTTAAGAGCGCGTCTGGAGGATGCTGCCTTTTATTGGAAATCAGACCAGAGTGTCTCCTTAGAGAGTCGGCTTGAGGGTTTGAAAACAGTTGTATTTCAGGCCAAGCTTGGCACTGTATACGAAAAAAGCATGCGCATTGAGGCTATAGCCCAAGAGGTTGTTAAACATGTTCCACAAGCGACAAAAGAGGATACCCTACACGCTGCCAGACTATGCAAATGTGACCTGACAACAGGTATGGTTGGGGAGTTTCCAGAGCTACAAGGTATTATGGGTAGTTATTATGCTCTAGCTTCCAATACCAACAAGGATGTAGCAGGAGCAATTAGAGACCATTATCGCCCCCAGGGTGCTGCTGACGATCTTCCTGCCACACCTAGTGGTATGGTTGTCTCCATAGCAGACAAGATCGATACCTTGGTTGGCTGTTTTGCTGTTGGACTTGCCCCAAGTGGAGCCAAAGATCCTTTTGCACTACGGCGTGCTGCACTTGGTGTTATCCGAATCCTGTTAGCTGGTGATGGGGTACGACTGCCTCTAAAATCTATATTGGAGCTGGCTTATGACTCCTATACTGACGGGGTTTTAGAGACTGGTAAAGATGAGGTGACACAGATAATTGTAGACTTTTTCTATGGTCGTTTGAAAAATTATCTCAAGGCTGATGGTTTTGATTACGATCTGATAGATGCGGTACAAGCTTTGGAGCTGGATGATATTTTTGATGTGGTAAAGCGAGTTCAAGCCCTTGCGAAATTTAAGAAACAAAGCTCCTATGCTGCATTGGTGGCAGCCAATAAACGTATAGCCAATATTCTAGCAAAATCTCAAAAAAGCCCGGAACAGATCAAAAAAATGCAATCAACAGTTGATAAAAATCTGTTAACTGTCGATGCAGAGATAGAGATGTATGAAAAAGTTGTTGCCTGTTCAGATGTGGTGACAAACTGTGTTGCAACTCAGGTATATGACGAAGCTCTTACAGCTTTGGCTCAGTTGCGAGAGACCATTGACCAGTTTTTTGATCAGGTCATGGTTATGGACGAAAATGTGACGGTTAGAGAAAACCGTTTGGCGCTTTTAGCACTTGTTCGGGGTACATTTGGCAAAGTTGCCGATGTCAGCCGATTGGTTCTAACGGAGTAAACAATGGCACAAAAAATTAATCTGGTGACTTTGGGGGTGGACGACCTGGATGAGGCAATTCTCTTTTATGAGGATGCACTGGGATTTACCAGTATGGCTCAAGAGGGAAGTGTCGCTATATTTAATCTCAGCAACTCTTGGTTGGCACTGCTGCCAAAAGGGGCTTTGATAGAGCATAACAATTGGAACACAGACAAAGAAGATCCACTGCTACCATCGGTAAATTTTTTAACACACCATGTGTCCAGCAAATCAGAGGTTGATGCTGTTATCATGCAGGCAGTTGATGCTGGGGCCAAGCTTTTCAAAGCTCCTGAAGATCTAGATATTGGTGGTTATTCCGGTTATTTTACCGACCTTGACGGACATCTATGGCAGGTGGTATGGAACCCTCACTATTGTGACTCACAAGATTCACAAGAGAACCGTTTTGCTCTGCCAAACTGAATTATAAAATTAACGAAAGTTAAATATTGGCAAAAAAATGGGGAAGATTTAACTATCTTCCCCATTTTTTTTGCAAAATACTGTAGAAAAAACCAATAGCTACAAATCTACCAAGCTATTTATAGCAATCAAGCGTGGCAGGTGACAATGCCGTGGTAGTACTCAACATAACGTTTTAGACGGTTGAGAATTGGAGCTTCAAGATTTTTGATGTTTGTCAGATCTTTGGCACCACTGTGGCGTTTAATAATATCAAATACACTTGGGTTTTTACGGAGAACTTCCATTTTTTCCTGTAGTGACAGCATATCCCGTGACATTAGCATTGTTCCTTTTACAGCAGAATTAAATTGATTGTTAGATGTATTTAATTTAATTCAATTCCTGTGCCAACATTCGATAATTGAGTTATTTGCCAAAAATATGCTTTTTTACCAAATCTACCGGCATTGTTTCACCAGTCCAAATATGAAAAGCGCGAGCAGCTTGGTGTATCAGCATCCCAAGTCCATCAATAAAAGCTAGACCTTGCGCTTCAGTCAGCTTTTGTAGAGGTGTATCTTGATTGGCAGAGTAGACAATATCATAAACAAAAGTGTGGGGTGGTAGTTGTTCTACGGCTAAGGGAAAGCTGTCTTTACCATGGAGACCTAAACTGGTGGTGTTAACCAGGATATCGATTTTAGATAGTTGCAGATTAGAAAAATCAAGGGGTATTGGGGTTATATTGGCGTCGGGGTATAGATGGTTAAAATCGTTTGCTAGATCTGTAGCATTTTTTACCGTCCGGTTGGCTAGAATAATTGTATCAGCACCCTCATCTAAAAGGGCAAGTAGTACAGCACGACATGCTCCACCAGCTCCCAACAGTAAAATATTTTTCCGGCTCAGGTTGTCGTTATATTTTTCCCTAAGGGCGGTGATAAATCCATATGCATCGGTATTATAACCACTACATATTCCGTTATCATCTATTGCAACCGTGTTCACAGCTCCAATTTTCAAAGCAGCAGGGTCTAGATTGTCAACCAATGACACCAGAGGTACTTTATGTGGTACTGTCGCATTAAATCCCAACCCACCCAGAGCTTTAAAACCGTTAAGAGCTGCTGCTAGTTCATGGGGCCGAACATGAAAAGGGAGGTAGTGGTAGTTAAGGTCAAGCCTGGCCAGGGAAAGATTATGTATTTTTGGTGATAGTGAGTGGGCGATAGGATCACCAAAAACCCCAAGAAGGCGACTTTTACCATCACCAAAGATAAAACGATCGCTTATGTCAAAATTAGTCATGGTTTCTCTTAAAATAAAATGGATTTTTTTAAAGGCACTTATAAATTTTAACTACACTTTTGATGATTAATTAATTGTATTAGAAGTGGTCACTTAACTGTGTTTAGTCAATTAAGCTACAGTATATCTTTATAAGTAGCACAACAACCTTAAAATGCTGTAGTATCAATATATGATATAAAAGTATTTAGAGAATTATATTTGATTATCATTACAATGTTGATAAGGAATATTGCTATGGCTTTGCCACCGTTTATTGAACAGCATAAGAGTGAAATTCTTGCTCTAGCACAAAAACATGGGGTAAGCAATATTAGGGTATTTGGATCAATGGCCCGTGGTAATTACAAACCGGAAAGTGATATAGATTTCCTGGTTGATGTGGTTGGCAAAACAACTCCTTGGTTTCCAGTCGGAATGATTCAAGACTTAGAGAGTCTCTTGGGACGAAGAGTTGATGTTCTGACAGAAAAAGCGTTGCATCCACTAATTAGAGATGAGGCAATTAAATCAGGTATCACTCTATGTTAGATGATCGACTGTATATTCATGACATGTTAGAGAGGTCTCAAAGGATAATAGAGTATACAAAAGATGGGCGAACTGTTTTTATGTCTGACCCAATGATTCAGGATGCAGTTTGTCGCAACTTTGAAATAATTGGAGAAGCAGCTAAACAGGTTTCTGATCCAACCAGAAGCCATGCTCCAGAGGTTCCCTGGCGTTTGATTGCTGGCTTTTGAGATATATTGATTCATCAGTACTCTGGAGTTGATCTCGGATTGGTTTGGGAACGAGTTGAAAAAGATCTTCCATCTTTAATATGTTCCCTTGAAAAAATTTTAGAAAATATAAATACGATAAAGACTTAAAAGGTTGAAGATTGTCTTTTAGATTTCATTTTCAACACTTCAATCAGTCCTTTCCACCACAACAAATCAACAATAAAAAAGAAAAAAATTAGACAAACAACCATGATTTTATATTTATGTGAAAAACCATCTCAGGCCAGGGATATAGGTCGTGTGCTTGGTGTTACTTCCCGGCGGGATGGCTATCTTGAGGGTAGTGATATTCAGGTTACTTGGTGCATAGGCCATCTTTTGGAGATGATTGTCCCTGATGGTTATAAGCCGGAGTGGAAGTCTTGGCGTATGGAGACATTGCCAATGGTTCCTGATAGTTGGAAGTTGGATGTAAGAAAAAGTGTAAACAAACAGTATGGAATTGTACGTACATTATTGAAAAGTGTTGATGAGGTGGTGTTGGCAACCGATGCCGATAGGGAGGGGGAGACCATAGGCCGTGAGGTTCTAGACCGTTGTCGCTATAGGGGTAGAGTATCACGTTTGTGGCTCTCAGCTTTAGATGATGCAAGTATAAAAAAAGCTCTATCAGCTAAACTTCCTGGGGAGAAGACCCTACCTCTCTATCATGCTGGTATGGGGCGTGCCAGAGCTGATTGGCTTGTGGGGATGAACCTATCACGTGTCTACACCATATTGGGGCGACAGGGTGGGTATGACGGTGTATTGACTGTTGGCCGGGTGCAGACGCCAACCCTAAAGTTGGTTGTGGACCGTGATCGTCAGATTGAAAACTTCAAACCTGTGGATTTTTATGAACTTCTGGTGATATTAAAGGCTGAACAGGGGCGTTTTGTTGCCACTTGGCAGCCGTACAAAAAAAACTGCGATGATGTGGGCAGATGTATCGATAAAAAGGTCATAGAGGGAGTTATGGCTAAAGTTATAGACCAGAGTGGTGTGGTTACCAAAGCCGAAACCAAACGGGTGAAAGAGTCCCCACCGCTACCCCTGGAGCTTTCAACCCTTCAACAAGAGGCATCCCGTAGATGGTCTTTGGGGGCAAAACGGGTTTTGGAGGTTGCCCAAGCTCTATATGAAAAACATAAAGCTGTAACCTATCCCAGAACAGATTGTCGTTATCTACCTAACAATCAATTTAAAGATGCCCCTTCTATACTCTCGGCTCTAGTGGGGTCTGACCCTACTTTGACAGATATTGTGCAAGGGGCCGATGTTAAACTACGCTCCAAAGCCTGGAATGATAAAAAAATCACAGCTCATCACGGTATTATTCCCACCACTGCCAGAGTTAATCCTGCAGCCATGAGTCAAGATGAGTCCCGGTTATATGATTTAATCAGGCGACACTATATAGCGCAGTTTTATCCTGCTTTTGAGTATGATCGCACAGTTATCGATAGCAAGGTGGCCCAAGAGCGGTTTCGTGCTACTGGTCGGGTTGAGCGTGTCCTCGGTTGGAAAAATGTTATAGGTGGTGGCAATCAAAACAAAAAAAAGATATCCAAAGATCAACAACGTAGTGAGCAGCGATTGCCACCAGTGGATAAAGATGATCCGGTTGTAGTGGAAAAAGCCAAGATAGAGGAGAAAAAAACCAAGCCGCCTCCACGCTTTGCAGAGGGAACCCTGATTGCAGCAATGAAAAATGTTGGCAGATTGGTGGAGGATAAACGTCTGCGAAAGATATTGCGGGAGACCTCAGGCATTGGAACCGAGGCCACCAGGGCATCGATAATAGAAAATTTGTTAAACCGTAAGCTGCTAGTACAAGAGGGTAAAAAAAATCTTGTTAGCCAACCTGCAGCTCGCGCACTTATTGATATGCTGCCCCACAGTGTAACAGACCCTGCAACAACTGCGGTTTGGGAACAGGCCCTTGATGATATCGCAACTGGTGATGGTAGTTTGGATGGTTTTTTGGGAAAATCTGTAACTTGGATAAATCGTCTGGTGGCAAATGTAAAAGAGCGCGATAGACTGGGTATTTCACAATTTGCCAACTTACAGCCCGACGCATCTATCCAGGCCACATCAGTTGCAGAAAATGGGGAAATGAAACAATGCCCAAGTTGTGGTAAGGCCATGTTACGGCGTAAAGGGCCAAAAGGATATTTTTTAGGCTGTTCCGGGTATCCCAATTGCAAAAGTACCATGGCTGATAACCAGGATGAGAAACCCACCGCTAAAGCTACCGTTGAAACAAAAAAACCGAGGAAAAGAAGAAAAAAGAGAGCTGAAACAACCAGTGTAGCAGGTTGAGAAAATGGATTTTAGTCACAATCTTTGTTAGTCTGTGTAGCGATAATCTGTTTCAATAACACTGTTAAGCTCGGCAGATAACAACATTTTTTAAGAATGCTAGGATAATAACTGTATGAGTATGGAGCTTTTAACAACTGTCCACCGTGAAATTCTAGGGGTAGCTGATCTGGAACTCACCCCAACCATGACCTCCCGTGATGTTGAAAGCTGGGACTCTCTCGCCCAGGTAAGATTGATAATTGCCATTGAGAAATCATTTAATATATCTTTTGATATTCAAGAGTTGGCAAATGTTAGCCATGTAGGTGATATGGTAACACTAATGCAGAAAAAAGGGTGTGAGATATCCTGGAATAGGGTGTAATGAAACAGAGTACACCACTGCCTTTTTTCCTGGTTGTTGATGATGGTGCATTTCCTAAAGTCCATGGTCATCATGGTCAGCCTATTCCGTTTTCAGCTTATGAGACAATTCTACGCCTAGCTGAAAAATTCAACATGCGTATTCCAATCTGTTTTACCATGGGCTATCTGGACTTAGGTAGACGTTGTGGTGATATTGAGCCTCTTTCTTATGGTACAAAGCTTCTAAAATTTATTGAAAAACATGAAGACCGCATAGAATTTGCCGAGCATGGGCTGTATCACCGCTTTGGCAACACCACCTTTGAATATTTTAATGACCATAGCCAAGAGGGGCTTGGTGAGGCGGAACAGAAGCAAAAAATAACTACCATAAAAAATATATTCAAAGATCTAGGAAGAGAGTTCCCAACTCTTCAGGTTCCACCAGCTCACGGTTGGCAACCTGGGGTAACAGATAGGCTATATGCCCAGGTAGGTGTAAAAGATATTGTCTCATACCGTTTTAGAAAACATATACTTAGACCATTGGATTTAGTTCGCCCCAAAAGGTTGCTAAAGGCTCTATCATCATATGCCTACATCTGGCCTGACTCCCAACATCTGAATTTTTTTCCCCGTGTTAGTATGGGTATCTTGGCTAATGATATTAACCCCCATGGAGGTTTTTTAGCGGCAAAGGTCAAAAGATATATCCTACCTGGGCCATATATATTCAGGCGGCTTTTACATAGAACACCACAACCATTTGCAGTACATAGCTACATGACCCATATTGCCAATTTTGCTGGGCCTGATGCATTTGAATTTTGGGCAGGATTATTGTCTTATGTCCAAAACTCCGACCGTCTGGTTTTGGCTCACGATCACAAAGAGGCCAAAGCTTTATACCAAGCTTTGCCAGATAGTTTGAAACTTTTAAGTGGTAGCTCTCCAGCCAATGTAGGGTTAACATGATTAAAATAAAAAAAGCCAATAAAGATGATCATGCCTTGGTTGTTCCCCTATTAAAACACTTTGCAAACCCTCCTGCCTTGGAGACCATTTTTACGAATCATTGGGGATTGGAGGATAATTTTTTTGGCTATATATTAACTGATGATGACCGGGTTGTTGGTTTTATAGGTACTATTTTTAGTGAAACGGTTATTGCTGGGGATGTAAGACGTTTTTGCAATATCACCACAATAGTTACCGATGAGGAGTATCGCGACAAAGGGGCCTATCTTTTAATGTCTGTTGTGGGCCAAGAGGGGTGTTCATTTACAAATTTCACCCCAACCCCTTCAGTACGTGCGATGTTGTTATCTTTGGGTTTTAAGGAGTTTAACTCCCTTGCTCATATCTTTCCCCCATTTCCAGCTATTACAACTCTGTTTGCCAAAAGAAAGTGGGTTTTTGATCATGACCAAATTAAAAAAAGTTTAACTGGCAACGATCTTAAAATATTTGAAGATCATGTAAAATTTCCCAACTGCTGCCATGGAGTTTTACAAACCCATGAGGGATCTTGTTATTTTTTAGCCAATAGGGTAGATAAAAAAGGGTTGCCTTTTGCAAAGATCCACTATATTAGCAACATAGATCTTTTTCTGCATCATCTAGGAATGATCCGTTTTAAAATATGTTTGAAGCTTGGCTCGGTTGCCCTACAGTTAAACCAACATCTTTTGGGGGATAATAACCCACCCTGGTCAATGAGCTTTAACATGCCTTCCAAGCTCTACAAAGCAGAAGGTCTTAATGAAGAGCAGATAACCACCCTTTATTCAGAAGAGTTGTTGCTTTTAAGTAAGAACCATCTGTTTGGCTGACCATTTGGTTTTGATGGGGTGGAGTAAACCCTTTTGCTAAATATTTTTTTTGGAAATAAATAATGATCGTTATTAACGGGAAGTTGCAAATTCCCGAATCAGAAATACAATTTGATTTTGTCAGCTGTTCTGGTCCCGGTGGGCAAAATGTAAACAAGGTATCCTCAGGGGTACAGTTGCGTTTTAATATTTTTAAAAACAAATCTCTACCAAAAGATACGAAAGAGCGAGTTATCCGCCTTGCCAAAAGACGGGTTAACGCCAACGGAACACTGATAATTGATGCCCACCAACACAGAACTCAAAACCGTAATAAACAAGATGCTTTAGAGCGGTTGCTCCAGCTATTACACAGAGCTACAATAAAACCTAAAAAAAGGGTAAAAACCCGCCCAACCAAAGCTTCTGTAACAAGAAGGTTGGATTCAAAAAAACGCAATTCCAGATTAAAAAAAATGCGTAGTGGGGGAACAGATGATTGGTAATAAAAATTAATGAAAACCAGAAAAGCGTGGAAAAAAGAGGGGCGACGGATACCCCAAGGAGTGCAGCCAGCCCAGATTGAGGAGTTTGAAGGGCATCATGGTAGGCGGCTGTTCACCTATGAACAGACTGTTTCTGAAGATGAATATCTTATTTCACAGGCCAAAGTAATAAAAGGACACTGTGACGAGTGGGGTCAAGAGTGGTATGAACTGGAAAATGTCAGGCTGCAAGAGTTTATTGACAACCTGCCAAACTTGAATGGTCCCCAAGCAGAAGATGGCTGGCTTGAGCTGATCCGTGATCGTGAACGGCTGATAGATAGACATTTAACACTGGCAGTTAAAGCAAAAAAACTAGATATTGAGCTGCCTGAGGCGACGATGGTTCTCTGGCGACAGGGGATGGTCCTGTTTAATGAGCATCGGTTTTTTGCTGCCATGGCTGAGGCTGGGGTGGAGAATGAACCTCTAGCACGACAGATAGATAAAAAGCTGATAAGTGAAGAGGTTAATGTAAAGTCAGAACTTCATCCTGCACCTTTTTGGAAATATTTTGGTCGTTTTCATAAAGAAATTGAGACCATAAGCTTTGAGTTGGAGGTGGCAGAAGCCACACGAATTAGTCAATTTCATGCTCTGTTTCCTGCCAGGGCGTCACAACGGCAGTTCACCCTATATCTGGGACCCACCAACTCTGGCAAGACCTACCAAGCACTACAGAGATTAAGAAATGCTGCTACAGGAGTATATCTAGCCCCACTAAGATTGTTGGCTCTTGAGGTTTCTGAGACACTGCTGGAGTGGAGTGTACCATGCAGTATGATAACTGGTGAAGAGAGAATTGAGGTTGAAGGAGCCAGCCATACAGCAAGCACCATCGAGATGTTATCTCTACACAAAAAGTATGATGTTTGTGTGATAGATGAAGCACAAATGTTGGGTGATTCTGATCGGGGTTGGGCCTGGACCCAGGCCATATTGGGGGTGCAAGCCAACGAAGTTTGCGTAATTGCCGCTCCTGAAGCCCGTCCTGCCATTGAAAAACTGCTTAAACTCACTGGGGATCCTTTTGAGGTGGTGGAGCTTGATAGATTATCTCCTTTAAAATTGATGAACAGCCCCACAAAAGGTTTTAACGATCTTGAACATGGAACGGCAATAGTGGCCTTTTCCCGTTCTGGTGTGCTTGCTTTAAAAGGTGAAATGGAGAAGAAAACAGGGGAGAGGGTGGCGGTTTTGTATGGAGCACTACCCCCGGAGGTACGCCGCTTTCAGGCCAAAATGTTTGCCAGTGGTGATGCGCCATATCTTGTGGCTACCGATGCCATTGGTATGGGGCTTAATCTACCCATAAAAACCCTTCTGTTTTCACAAGATGCCAAATTCTATAACCATAAAGAGCATCCGTTAACCCCTATGGAGGTGCGGCAAATAGGGGGAAGAGCAGGTCGCTTTGGCAAAAATGAGATTGGCTATATAGGCTCTTTTCGTATTGGTATGAGCAACATAGCCAGTACATTTACCGCTACGCCAGCTACGATTAAACGTGCTCATTTGGCTCCTAATTTAGAGCACCTGCAATCCATATCCCAGCTTGCCAATACTAAACGTACGCAGTTAGCCAGACTTTTGTTTCTATTTTCAAAATCGGTAAAACCGGACCCATCTGTTTATAAACTGGCAGATCTGGACGATCAAATTGTCTTGGCCAGGGTGACAGACCGCTATCGTAATCTGGATCTTGCAACTCGCTTTGTGCTGTCTGCTGCCCCTGTACCACTAAGGGCGACGGCAGCGGTCACAGCTTATGAACGCATGGTGGCAGCGGTTGCGCAAAAGCGTAAACTACATCTCTCAAAAGTCATGCCTGAGTTTACCCAAAGAGAGCGCGGCCGACTATCTTTACTTGAGACAGCAACAAAAATTGTAAATCTCTATTCATGGTTGCACTATCGCTTTGCAGAGCTTTTACCAGATATTGATCAAGCGATAAATTTACGTCGGGAGTTAAACCAGCAGATCAATGTGATTTTAGGCAGACAGGGTCCCCAAGACCGCCACTGTACGAGCTGTTCCCATGTATTACCAGAGGGTTACAGATTTAATATTTGTGATAAATGTTATAAAAAAGGCGGAGGATTTGGCAAACGCTCGTATCAAAGGGGTAACAAAGGGCGATATAGAGATACAAGGCGTGGTGGTAGGCGTGGGTAATAGATTAATTGCGGTTTGTGGCTATTATTCAAGTTAAATTAAGCAGTTTATTTACACAGGTAAAAAATGCTGAACTTCCGTTTTATAGTAGTGTTTTGCCTGGCATCAGCTCTGGCTCTGTTTTTGAACTATCAACTACATGGTGATCTTCTATCCGATGGTTCCAGGGACCGTCTGGGTTATGCTTTAGGCTCTATTTTGATTTTAAGCTGGTTGTTTTCATCTAATAGAGGTGGCAGAAGTTTTAAAAAGATAAAACTGTTTGTTAGCTGGCTGCTTTTTCTTTTTGTAATTATTGCACTTTATAGTTACCGTGGCGAGTTGGGCGGTGTGAAAAATCGGGTAGTCGCAGCAATAATTCCCCAAGCTGGCTATACAACAGAACCCGGATCAATGAGTTTCTATCGCTCTTCAAACGGTCATTTTCATATAGAAGCAATTGTGAATGGCAAAAAGGTACGTTTTTTGGTTGATACAGGTGCGAGTGATGTGGTTATTGCTCCCCATGTGGCTAGATATTTGGGTTTTGATTTAAATAAAAATGATTTTACCAAGGTCTATTATACCGCAAATGGTATGGGAAAGGGTGCTCCGGTTTTTTTACGTAAGTTTGAAGTTGGCAAACTTTCACTGCAAAATCTGCCAGCAAGTGTAAATGGTGCTGAGATGAAAACATCGCTATTGGGGATGCGCTTTTTCAACCGATTAAAGAGTTTTAAAGTTGAAGGAGAGGTGCTTACCCTTTACTGGTGATATCACTCTTTTGCTGGTAGGCAGCATTTTTCCAAATTATCCATAAAATATACCACCTTCCAACCATCTTCATGGCGTTTAAGTGTGACATCTTGCCTGTGGGGTAGGGTGGCGAGATCTTCTGATCCTGCAATGCTGTTTCGGGCCAAAAGCACCCCCATGATATTTACCTCATCTTGTTGTTCTGAAATGGTATTACCCACTATCAGTATCTCTATCTTTTTGGGTATGGGGCCGGATTTACCTTTGCTTACCAGATACTGCTTGCGCCTGACAACTCGTAAAGCCTTGCCAGAAGCGTATGTTTTGGCTCTCTCTAGGTTTTCCATAATCATTGCTGTGGCAAACTGCTTGTAGGTAGCAACAGCGTTTATTATATTTAACGAACTGGTATCAGCATGCAATCTGGTAACCGGGAACAATGATATAACCACCATCAACACGATAGTCCAAACTAGATATCTATCTTTCATGAATGAACCTTTAATCTAGGTTTAATATGGAGGAGCTATCTGTTGAGCTGTTTTTCAATTTTATCCCTCACCATTTTTATATCAGGAGCATGACCAAAAACCTCTAAAATTCTTCCTTGGGGATCCACAAAAAAGGTGTTTGAGGAGTGATCAACAGAGTAGTCTGTACTATCTTCTGGGTTGATTTCTGCTTTGGCAAAATAGACCCCAAAGGTTTTTGCTGCTCGACTTGCCTCTGCTACTGTACCCGTTAGTCCCAGCAGTCGTGGGTGGAACATGTCGGTATACTCTTTTATATACTCCACACTGTCACGTTGGGGATCGATTGAGATAAAAAGAGGTATAATTTTGTTAAGAGATTTTTTGCTAAGACCATCCAATACCTGTGCAATAATACCAAGGCTGGTGGGACAGATATCCGGGCAGTAGGTATAACCAAAATATATCAATAAATATTGGCCCCGGTAGCCTTTCAAGGTGACTTTTTTTCCTGTTTCGTCAACCAGGGAAAAACCACCTTTTATGGGCATTGGTTTTCTGTTGCCAGCTTCGGCAGCTTGGGTATTTGCGATAAAAAGTGCAATAACAAAAAAAGTTAACCTGATAAAATTGCGGTAAAAAAGTGGCATAGTATTCATAGCAGACACTTGATTTTGATTAAAAAAAAATGGCTGATACTTAACTTGCGGGGACAGGTTTAGTATCAGCCGAAAAAGAAGTCAAAAGTGATGAAATGGAGGGACCACATGCAACACTTTAACTTCCTAAGCTTGGGTGTTGATTTTTCAATGCATTTTATGCACGTCACCCATTTTATGCGTACCCCCCATGGCTCCCGCAGCTTTTACCTCGACTTCCACTTCAACTTTACCTGCGTTTTTAAACTCTAGGGTTACAGGAAGTTTATCACCCAAATTAAGTTTGCGTTTTAAGTTGATAAACATAACATGATCACCACCGGGTTTTAGGGCGACCATCTCCCCTTTTGGGATATCAATATGCTCAACTTTGCGCATCCGCATGATACCGTTATCGTGGATGTGGGTGTGTAGTTCAGTAAATTTTGCAATTTCGGAACTAGCAGAAATAAGTCTATCATTGTCCATACTGTGATTTGTTATGGTCATAAAAGCTGCACCAGCCTTAGCCATTCGAGCAGATGCCCGCGCCCATGGTTTTTGGACCATTATTTTTTTGCTGATGGAGGTCTCACCATCAGCCATCTTATGAACTGTGGATTGGCATCCGCCCAAGCCTAGAATAGCTACGACAGCCAGTGTAGTGAATAATCGAGTCTGTTTCATTATTATGGGATTTCCTTAGCATTTCATTTACTATATATCTTCTGCCTATATATCATGTTTTGTGCCAATAATAATTTGTTGTATATTCAACGTTTTATAATTAAATAAACAAAATTCACTGTGTGATATAACACAGTTAAATGTGTCATATCACACAGTTAAAAATTGGCAAAAAAAAAGCCCCTGAGAAAATTAATTCTTAGGGGCTTTTTTTTATAATTAGGTCTGATTTAGATTTTTACAACTCCATCAGCTTTTGGACCTTTTTCTCCTTGGGCTACACCAAACTCAACCCGTTGGCCTTCAGCTAGAGTTTTAAATCCATCACCCTCAATGCTTGTGTGATGAACAAATACATCGCCTTTACCGTCGTCACGCTCAATAAAGCCAAATCCTTTGCTATCGTTAAACCACTTTACAGTCCCATTCTCACGATCTGCCATTGAAATTTTCCCCACATAAAAAGAATAAAAAAGAAGTTAAACAATTTAGCAGAACGTCTACTAACAACAGACAAAGTCAAGGCTGTAACACACGTGACTGCAAACTTGTTTCTCAGCTTTTATCACTTACTGCAAAGATTTGTCAATAGAAATGTGATCTGAGAGCAAAACTTTCTTTAATTATTTGTTCCTTTTATTACATTGATAAACGTAGACGCTCAACTGGCTTGTCGTTTAATAAATGTTGGTCAAATATATCATTTACATCTTCAGGCTTAACCCCTTTGTACCAAACACCTTCGGGGTAGACAACCATGACTGGTCCTTGATCACAAGGGCCCATGCAAAAAGTGCCAGTGACTTGAATTTTACCAAATAGGTCACGTTTTTCCATCTCACCCATCATTGCTTCATATAAACTAGAAGCACCAACACTACCACATGAACCACGTGGATGTCCCTCTGGACGTTGATTCATACAGACAAATACATGATGTTTTGGATTCACGAAATTGTTCCTTTTCTAATTAAAATGAATAATCCGGATAAGATAGTTATTTTATACCTGTTATGCAACGGTAACTTCAACAGGGTCACACTCCCAAAGACCATGTTTTGTGCAGTAAGATAGAGCGGTCAAACGTAGTTTTGAACCACTAGGAATAACATTAAAAGTAACCTCTGCTTGGCTTTTCTGTCCTTGACCACCCATAGTGCCAGAAACAAAATTAGCTTCTGCTAATAGGGTTGCACCATTGAATAGCTGCATGGATTTAATAAAATGATCTGTATCGTCAGGGTGGCTATACTCTTGTCCCATGCGAACTGTTACAGGAAACTTCTCTCCAGCTTTTGCCTCTGTAGCACACTCAATGAAAGGTGAGTGGCGGTCGATATAGTCCTTTTTTGCCTCTTTATCTACTTCAGAAATATCTACATAGCGGTTAATTTTTGGCATTGTTCGTTCTCCAGTTGATTGTATATTGGTTCTGTAACTTAAAATAAAAAATTAAAGATCAACCGCGTTGGCAGCTAGGTACTCTGCTACACCCTCTGTTGAGCCTTTCATTCCTGGTTTACCCTTGTTCCAGCCAGCAGGACATACTTCGCCATGCTCTTCTGTGAATTGCAGAGCATCAATCATCCGTAGCATTTCATCAATATTACGGCCCAAAGGTAGATCGTTAACAACTTGGTGACGGACAATACCCTCTTTGTCAATTAAAAAGGAGCCACGTAGAGCGATGCCAGGGCCAAAGTATAGATCATAATCTTTGGTTATCTCTTTAGAAATATCAGCAACTAAAGGATACTGAACATCACCGATACCACCATCATTAATGGCAGTTTTTTTCCAGGCGAGGTGAGAAAAATGAGAGTCGATAGAGACACCAATAACCTCAACACCACGATCTTTAAACTCTTGTAGACGGTGGTCAAAAGCGATGATTTCTGAAGGACAAACAAATGTAAAGTCTAAGGGATAGAAAAACAGAACAACATATTTTCCTTTGTAGTCGGATAGTTTAAAGTCTGCTTTTATATTGTTGTCAGGCATAACAGCATTTGCAGTAAAATCTGGTGCAGGTTGGGTAACGAGTACGCTCATTATTTGATCTCCATTGAATTAATAGATATGTATATAGACGTAGTTTTAACCAGTTTTATAATAACAACTACGTTGTTTAATGTTTAATGATCGGCAATATACATTATTTCCACTTCCAGTCAACAAGAAATAATGATATACAAACAAAAAAGTTGTTGTGCCATCCTTCGTTCTCTGTTTTAATGGGAAAACAAAGAGAATGATACCTTAATTCAGTGCATAAACACTATCAAAAATATTAAATTAACAAAACCCAGCTTGGATAATTTTTTGTAAAGTTGGAAATGTGGCATATATTGTTGTTTTGTAAGTAAAAAATGTTAATTGCAGCCAAGTGAAGAGGTTATCACAAAAGATATTTTTTTTACAGACAACAACAGATTCTAGGGATAAAATCTCTTATCAATAAATTATTTGGCAATACAACAGGAATTTTTTACAAATGGAAACAGAAAAACTAAGACAGATAATAGCCGATGGTATGGAGCATGAACATTTGGTACTTAATGGTGACGGTCGCCATTTTGACCTAACAATAGTAAGTGCTGCTTTTGTTGGACTGAATAGAATTCAACAACATCAGCTGATCTATAAGGTTCTAGGGGATTTAATGAAAGAGGATGTCCACGCCTTGAACATGAAGACATTTACCCCTGAAGCCTGGGCAGCAAGAAAATAGGGAGAATAAAGCTAATAACTATTTTTAGTTATTTTTTTAGCCTCCTCACTTAAAAAATTATTTTACAGGAGACCCTTTAGATGGGCGACATTAACGAAAAAATTAAAGAGCAGATAACCAACAATAATATTGTATTATATATGAAGGGTAGCCCGACTTTTCCCCAGTGCGGTTTTTCAGGGCGTGCAGCAGAACTATTAAAAAGATGTGGAGCCAAAGGCTATTTTTCAGTTGATATTCTGCAAGATTCAGAGATGAGGGAAGGGATAAAACAGTTTTCCAACTGGCCTACCATTCCCCAACTGTATGTTAAAGGTGAATTTGTTGGTGGCTCTGATATCATGATGGAGATGTTTGAATCAGGTGAACTAAAAAAATTGATCGACACTGCTCTGTAAAACCAAAAAAGTCTTGCAAAACCAATTACAGCTGTAGGAGCCATAGCGCCCTACAGCTGTTGTTCCATCAATAAAGAGGGCTTAGCTCTCCTGAATGTTTTTTGCTTTTGGTATCGCTTTTAGTTTTTTTAAAGCCCTTTATCTCGCTCCATAGTTTTGCCCCATCCCAAGGTATAGGCTCTTTGGCATAGAGGGTCTGCTCCAGCTTTTCAAGCTCTGTTGCCATAGAAGGTTGCACCAATTCACAGATTTTTGCCATTGATGGGCTGTTTAAATCTGGCCACGTTTGACTTGCCCACTGCATCAAAAGACGACGGGTTTCCGATGGACGGTTATCCAGTGAGCTGGCTTTGAGTTTTTTTAGAATATTGGTATCTATCTCTTTAACAGTCTTACTAACTTTTGAGAGAACATTTTTTTGCCAAGATCTATGGTGAAACCACCAAGCCAAAGCGGTTAAAAACCAACCGACACCAAACACCACTGCAAGCCATGGATATGGTTGAGTTGTGTGTTGCATTTCTGCTGCTGGGGTAACGGTAGTTGTTGGCAAGGTAGTAGGGGGTGTGGACGACTCAGGTAACGGTAGTTGTTGGCTTTTTGCTGGTTGATTACTGTTTACAGCAGGTTGCACCGTAATGGTCTGCTCATGTAAACGGGCTATTTTAAGCTTGTCCTCATCGACATCCCACCAGGGAATCTCAATAGCAGCAAGTTTGTAGGTTCCGGGAGAGGTGGGTATAATGGCATTTTTTTGCCGCAAAACCCCAACAATACCAGTAAGTTCAACCTGATCAGAATGTTCTGCTTTATCGGTATACTGTTTTAGACCAGTGGTCTTTTGTTTGGAAAATTTGGGCAGTTGTTTAGCAGGGATACCATCCGCCATTAAATTTATGGTACGGGTTATGGGTTCTCCCACGATAAATTGGGCAGGGTCCTGACTCCATTTTTGGCTGATTATAACCTCATGAGCTGCAAGCCAGCGTTTATGGGTAAAACTTTTTGGTATGGCCTGTACATCAAACTTCAAGGTATTGGAGCTAATACGTTTTACAGAGCTACGTTGACGCCCAAATGGATCGTTAAAAAGATTGCCAAAAACTTGGTTGCTTCCGCCAATTTGGGCCTTTAGATGGATGGGAGTGAGTTTAAGCTCGCCACTTTTTTGGGGAAACATGATATAGCGGTGTTCTTCAACCCTATATTTGCGGTTATTGCGGTTGGTGTCGTACTGTCGCCCTTGGCCCAGACTTTCAAACACTACTTCACCACCACTGAAATTTGGTTTTGTCATGGTGGCTCCGACAATTTTGATAGCACGATAAAATCTCAGAGTGATAACCACCTGTGCCTGTACATAGGGTTTATGGGTATCGGCCTCTACCAATAAAAACATGTCGCTGTCAAACTGGCCTTTACTGCTTGTTGGGGTAGGATCTTTATTCACAATAAGTGTTATCGGTTTTGAGGTAGAGCTACCAAATTTAATTGCTGGTATGGTAAATTTTCCCGCCTCTCTCGGTATCAGGTTAACAGTCCAAGATGTTGAACTGTGACCAGAACCATTTATAAATTGATAGCTGGTGCTTTTATTTTGCCCTAAAATATCAAAGCTTTTTTTCAAGGGTGAAAAATCAGGCTCTCCATCAACTGACCCCTTAGCCTCAAAAATCAGTTTAAAAGATTCACTTACAAGTACCTGGTCTTGATCAATACTAACAGTGATTTGGGCTGCTATAGCAGTTGTGGAGACCAGTAAAATTGATAATAGTGATAAGCAGAAAGCAAAGTATGATTTTATAATACTCTTCTGTTTATTATGCCAATTTACCATGGTTGATCTACCCCACTTCTTCTTGTGTTGCGGTTTTGATACTGGTTGAAAAATTTCCGTCGTAGCAGACCACCAGGATTGTCCGGTACACGACGTAGCCACTGTTCAGTTGCCATCTTCTCCTCTTCATCTTGTAACTGTTGGGCGTTGTTTTGCTGGATTTCATTGTTGTTTTCTTCTTTGTTATTTTGTTGTTCATCCTCTTGTTGTTCAGCAAGATTTTTCAACTTTTCGTCATCTAGCTTCTCTTCTTCTGGCTTTTCTTCACTTTTTTGTGTCTGACTCTTGTTTTCTTCATCATTGTCACTACTCTGTTTTTGGGCTGATTCACTCTCTTCTTGATTATTTTTAAGTTGCTTTTGGCTCTCTTTATTCTCTTGGTTTTGCTGTTCACTATTTTGTGAGTTGCTCTGGGACTGCTCCTGCTGCTCCCCCTTTTGATTATCTTTTTGCTCTTGGTCACTATTCTGTTGTTGCTGTTGCTGTTTTTTAAGAGCTTTTTTTACCACCTCCAAGTTATGTTTCGCATCACTATGGTTGGGATTCTGTTTTAAAGTCTCTTCATAGCTATCTATAGCTTTTTGCAATTGACCTAAACGGGCCAAAGTATTGCCACGGTTATAGAGTGATCTGGTATCTGTTTTTTCCTCCAATATTTTTAAGGCATCTTCATATTGTCCAGCTCGATATTTTGCCACCGCTTGCCAGTTGGGATCGGTAAATAGTTCGCTAGCCTTTTCCGGTTTGTTCTGGGCAAAAGCTTCCGCTCCTCGTTGGTTGGGGGTGGACCACAAACCATCCCAATCCAACCCATAGCTGTTTGTAGGGTACGATACCATTAAAATCAGTATCAGCAGAGCTTGTCGTCGAAAGAGAGTAGCAGCCCATATAAGCACAGGCAGCAACAACCACGGTCCCTCTTCTTGCCAACGATCAGCCGAAAATTCTGTTTCTGCTATCTCCATGGAGAGGGGAGATTTTTTTATCCCAGTTAAAATCATATCCAAATCACTGTCGTCATTCTTAAGAACAGAGTAGTAACCACCTGTTTGAGCGACAATTTTGTTTAATGGAGCCTCATTTAGTTTGGGGATAACAATAGCTCCATTATTGTCGGTAAAAAAACCACCTCCAGCAACAGGAATTGGTGCACCCTCACTAGTGCCAACACCTAAAATTGATAGACGATGGTGTTTAATTATTTCAGGGTCAAATTGGACATTCTCTGGCCAGCTATCAGTTATCAAAATAATATCACCACGACGAATACCACTGTTTTTAAACAGTTTGCTTGCATTCTGTAATGCCAGTTCTGGTTTGCTACCTTGAGCCGGCATTATATCAGTTGCAAGGGTGCTGACCAAAGAGGTGATATTGTTGCTATCGTCGGTTAAGGGAGAGACCACAAAAGGCTCTAAAGCATAGACAATTAGAGCAGTTAGCCCCTCTTTACGATGGGTCAAAATATCCAGTACCTTATGTTTGGCCCTGGTTACTCTGTTGGGTTTTAGATCCGTTGCCTCCATGGAGAGTGAAAGATCCAACACGATTACAAGTGCCGATTGATTGCTAAACACAGGTTGGGGAATTCTCTGCCAAACCGGACCAGCTAAAGCAGAAACAACCAGTATTCCAGCCAATATCCCACTCCATGGGATGCGTTTTTTAATGTCTCCATGAACACTATTCATAATATATGGCAGCAGATGAGGGTCACAAACATTGCTCCAAGCTTTGCCTGTTTTTATATGGTTCATGGTCTGCCAGACAAATAAAGCCAAAGGCAGAAGAGCCAAAAACCAAAATGGGCGTAAAAAATGAAAATCTTCAAGCATTTATATACGCCTTTTTATGGTTATCAACAGAGTTAACAACAGAGCAAAACTCAAAGGCCACAAAAAGAGTGACTTTTGCGGACGATATGAGCGACTCTCTTTTTCTACAGGCTCCAACTCATCTAAAAGCTGATATATTTTTTCCAGCTCTTCACTGTTTCTTGCACGAAAATATCGGCCATTTGTGGCGTCGGCTATTGCAGTCAGGGTTTTTTCATCAAGATCTCTAGATGGGTTGACCCTCTGATTACCAAATAAAGTACGCACTACCATCTCATCAGCACCTATACCAATTGTGTGGATCTTCAACCCCACACTTGCTGCCAACTTTGCTGCTTGTAAGGGAGATACTTCACCAGCAGTGTTGGCTCCATCAGTTAGAAGAATAAGAACTTTGCTCTCAGGTGATGAGTCACGGATTTTTTTGGTCGCAAGTCCGATAGCATCGCCAATTGCTGTTTTTGGTCCAGCAAGGCCAATGGCAGATTCCGACAGCAGGGTTGCAACTGTTGTTCTGTCAAAAGTCAAAGGGGTTTGTAGGTAGGCGTTGCTGCCAAATAAGATAAGCCCCATGCGATCCCCCTGTCGCCGCTTGATAAAAGCTCCTGCCACATTTTTTGTTGCGGTTAATCGGTCTACCATCATGCCATCTAATATAAAATCTTTCTGTTTCATACTATCAGAAAGGTCAACAGCCATCATTAAATCCCTACCGCTTACAGGTAGCTCTATCTGCTCCCCCAACCATTGGGGGCGAGCTGTGGCTGTTATCAAGAGTATCCAGGCGAATAGGGCAGGTAGAAGGTACGACCACCTGTTTTGTGGGCCAACACTGCTGCTTGATAGGCTTAAGGCAAAGGTGAAATCTTCAGGAAAGGGGATTTTCAGGGTTGCCTCTGGCTCTGTTGACTCTCCAACGACAAATCTACTAATCAACCAAGGCAGGGGTAACAGCAAAAATATCCAAGGCCACTCAAATTGCAACATGGTTTAACTCATATGTTATGGTTCTATCTATTTTTGTAAAATATATTAATGGCAATTATTAAATGCAATGTTTATTGCTAAAGATATGAAACCACAATATTAATTCAAAAAAATGAGGTCAGTTACTACTAAATCATAAGGCTATCTGATCACCGCTCCAGCTAAAAACAGAAACAGAAACCCTGCACCGACTCCCAACTGGATGGATCGTTTAAACGGGATACCAAAAACAGTGTTTAAACCCACAATTAACAACAGGGTCTCTATAGCCACTATACTGGTATGCCAGGGGATTATTATTTCCGGCCCACCCCAACCCAGTTTAACTAAAAAGCTATCAATAAGAAGGCTTGGCAGCCATGGACCAAAAAAACAGAAACCAAGTAGTGTCCAGGTTCGTTTTAAGGTCATTGGTAGGGTGATGGCAAAATCTTTGCCGTACCACCAGACAGCCAGAGCCATCAAAGTGATAATAAGCATGCCGTATGGACCATAAGCATAAATTTCAAAATAGCGATAGCTTTGGGGGTCGATACCAAACGGAACAGGTAACAACATAGGGCTGTTTTCCTGATAGAGAGCCACAAGTGTTGTAAGAGCTGTGGTCTGCCAGCGGAAAAATTGTAGGAAGAAGGCCCAGAAAAAAAGATCATGACCCCTAAGACGGGTATAGAGACCAGAGGGGCGTAAAAACATGAAGCAGAGAAGATTTTTGAACATTATTTTACTATTTTGTTGCTTTGGCTTTTTTTTGTAGATCTCTTACCATTTTTCTTAAACTAACAACCTCTTCTATTAGAGTTCTGGTGCGAGATGCCATGTTCATGAGAATTTTCAAGGTGAAGGTAGGCTCTTCTCCAACCCATTGTAAAAAATTTTTTTTATCAACCGACAAAACCCGAACATCACCTATAGCTTTCGCAGTTGCAATTCTTGTAGCATCATCAAAAAGAGCCAGCTCACCAAAAACCTCATCCTCTCCCAGTACAGCCAAACGTAATGAGTCATCCCTCTGATCATCAAGTATTATCTCCACCTCTCCATCCAGAACAACATACATACAGTCCGCCGGATCTCCCTGATTGATAATAATCTCTCCATCGGAATATTTTTTTCCAAGAGCTGACTTATTGGCGTGGAATAGCATTTATTTACCTTAAAGTAACGTTAAATCTAGATAAAACAATAAAAATTTCAGATATTTATCTTGTTTTATGTGTAATCTGTATAAGCGACCAGTTTCTCACAACTAACAACCAAATCAAAGGCAATACCAATGCTGCACAAGTTTAGCAAGGGATATCATTGTGAAATAGCTTAAAAAAAGTGGGCTTTTCATGGCAAATACATTTGAAATAGGATAAAAAAAAGGTTTGCACCATTAGCAATCAGTGCAAACCCAAAATGTTCAACTATTTTAATAGATAAAACTCTTTTTTATTGTGAACGCACATTAAAAATAAAAGGCTTTCCCTCGTCGGCTCTGCCGCTTCTTCGATAACGTACCCTATCGATACGTTGTGAATTAGCATTGAAAAGTGATATTGATCCCCCCTTGTTACCAAGGCGTATAGGGGAGATGGGTTGAAAACGCCTGGCCTCTCCCGGTCCAAGATCTCCAGATATTGTTAGAGTGTCTTGTGGATCTCTTAAATACCAACCGTCTAAGTTAACATTTTCCCCAGAAAGGTTGATTATTGATATCCACTCCCCTTGTATTTCTGACCCTTTGGGGTTTACCTGGGCCGCAACAATATAGATAGGGGAGTTATCATCCAATACCTCAGTGCGTGGTGAATCTGGTGAAATAATCAACTCATCGGCTTCATCTACCTCAAGCCGTTCAGGTAAGTTATCATCTTTGCTTTCATTTTCATCTTCTTTATCAGGATCGGGATTATAACGCAGTGGGTTACTGTCGGATATACCATCAGGAAAAATCAGTCCGGTTAAGTTTTCTATCTCTGTTACAGTAACCTGATATCTTTGTAAATCAATATATTTTTTACCCTTTTTGTCTCTGAGAGCATCGGCATCCTGCCACATAACAAAGGCTTTGGTCGCAAGTTTACCATCTTTATCTATATAGCTTATAACCTTGAAAAATCCGGCAGGAATCAAAGCTGTTTCACGGCCTTCTGGAGTTATGGAGCGAGGGTGGTCGGCAAAAATTGGCCCGGAAACCGAGTTTATTTTATTTGTTGAGTCATCGGTTAAACCTAATACCCAATCTTCCAACTCCAGCCACTCATCCTGATTGAAGTTTGCATGTTGCAAAGATGCGTTGGAGTAGAAAAATGTATCATCAGAAGCCTGCCGCGCCTCATGATTTGTAACCCCCCATGCAGCTGAGGAGCGACGTGCAAGATGCCCTCTGTCCCAGTCATTTCTACGGTAATAGTCGTTATTTAACTGGTTTTCTCTACCTATTCTATCATCTTCCAGCCATCTGTTTGATCTTTTTACCGATTTTAATAGACTTTGATCTATGTTTAAAGCGGCAAAAAGTGGGGTACGAAGTTTACTGTGCATCGCTACAGTGTAGTTTACATAATCAGCAAACACCCCCTCCCTAAGCTCCGTTTTGTTTAATACCAAATTTTTCAAACCAGCAGAGAACCCTGGAAGTGGTACAGGTTTACCAAGAAAATTATGATCATAACCAGACATATTATTCCCCTTGTTTAAAAAAAAGCATGAAAACATACAAACAATAAAAGTAAATATAAAAAATCATACTATATTGTGAAATGTCTTAATTTAAGTAACTTAAATTTAAACCAGTTCTTGGTAAATATTACTAAATTATTTGTAAATTGACATAGGGGTATAACAAGAATAGATAATGGCTAGTGTTATCTTCTATAGCTGCAATATTTTTTACTCTTATGCAGATGGGGTATTCTTAATGGGTATGATTGTATTCAACTATCTAATGTGAAAAAAACTGGGACTATCAAGATAATCCCAACAGCTCAATTGCAAATTGTGTTGGTTTGTTTTTAAAGGCGATTGCATGTATTTCCAAATTTCCCGAATTGGAAAATATTATCTGTAGTCCAGATTGTTGTAGAATCGAAATCAGAGATTTTTCAGTAAAACCAGTTTTATGGGCATAGAACTCATCACCACTTTTTTCAATCTGCTCTCCATAACCATAAATAACATCTCTTACCTTTATCGGCCCCATGGGTGATTGGTAGAGAAAATCATCAATATCCAAATTTTTTTCCGCAACAATTTTAAATAACTCTCCAATATCGGGGACTGTAATAATGGCAAATCCATCCTCTTTTAAAACATGTTTAAAGCCAGCCAAAACTTTTTTGGCATCATGATGGAAGTAGTGCTCCAGATTGTGGGAACAATAAACAGAGTCATATTGTGAACCTTGTAGAGTGGTCAACATCCTGGCATCCAAGATGATATCTGGCTCAACTTTTGGGTCAATATCCAAAAGATGCTGCTCCCAGCCATCGTAAATTGGAGGGATTGGAATATCTCTGCTGTTTCCTCCAACATTCAAAACTCGTCTCATTCTTAAACCCTATTATCTTTAAGCTCTCTGTTATCAACTTAGCAGTCGACACTACCTTTTTGACTGTTTTTATTGTTAATTGTTGATTGCCACATCTGTTGATAGACCAACTCCAACTCTTTGGTAAATCCTGGCCCATCACATAGATAAGAACCAACAACACAGTTATGCAACTCTAGACGATGCTCGGTACTTCTTACACCTTTTTTTGCCAGATTCACAGCTTTATTAAAATACTCATCCGGCGTTGATGCAATCCACTCACCTCTACCAACCACTGTTAAAAGACTGGCCCCTTGTCTTTCAATCATGCTATTGCCAGATAGTGTTATAACCGGAACTCCCATCCATAAAGCGTCAGCTGTTGTTGCTCCACCGGTACGGGGAAAGGGATCAAGGGCAATATCTATAAAACCATACTCTTTTAAATATGATAGGGCATTTGATGATGCTTTTAAAATTAATCGGTTTTTATCAATACCAAACTGTGCAAATAGTTGGATAATTCGTTGCTGCTCACAAGAGCTAGATAAATTTCCTGTTTTGAGATAGAGCTTTGAAAAAGGTACTGCTTTTAAAATCCTGCTCCAGAGTTTGGTAACTGTATCTGATATTTTTGTTAGATGGTTAAAAGATCCAAATATAATTTCATTGTTAACTCTTTGTTCAAGTTGTATATTTTGACTTTTGTTGCTCGGTTCATAACAGGCCCAACAATGTGGTAGACGTATTATCTCTTCTACACTTTTTTCATGGCTGTCTTTGGGGGTTAATACAGAGTCGGTTAACCAGTAATCCATGGTCTGTAAGCCGGTAGTGGTGCAGTAACCCAGATAGGTAACCTGAATTGGTGCTGGTTTATAGGCAAAAACATCAAGGCGGTTCTCTTTGGTATGGCCAGTTAAATCCAGCAAAATATCAATTTTATCATCATATATCTGCTGTGCTAACTCTCTATCACTAAAACCAACTGTATTAAGCCAAACATCTGCTAAGGATTTAAACTTAGATGTGACATCATCGGGAAATGCAACATCGGAATAACAAAATACCTCTATTTTGCTCCTGTTATGATTTTTAATTATTCCCTTCATAAAGTTGCCAACAGGATGTTTTCTAAAATCTGGTGAGATATAACCAACACGTAATATCTTGTTTTTATTGTCATTCAACAGATGTTTAAACTGCTCATTTTGTTTAACTTTGCTGTGAACCTCCCACCATTGTTGATGATATTTTAAAATCTCAGAAGGTGGGTAGAATCGATAATAGCTGATCAAAAACAACAGGTTGCTATAGGCTTCAGAATAGTTGGGATCAATGGCTAATGCGGTTTTATATTGCTTTACTGCTGCTTTAATATTCCCCTGTTCTTGTAGGGCAAAACCAAGATTTGTATAAGCCTGGGCATAATCAGGTTTTAGGGATATGGCCTGTTTGATATTGGCAACTGCCTCTTTTAGTTTTCCCAACTCTTGTAGGGTAACACCAAGGTTTGAGTAGGCAATTTCATAATCGGGTTTAATGGCTATGGCTTGTTGAAAACTGCTTGCGGCCTCTTCAAGTTTATTTTGTTTTTTTAAAGCAACTCCACAGTTTAACAGAGCTTTCTCATAATCAGGTTTAATTAAAAGGGCTTTATTAAAGTTGCTTATAGCTTCATTTAACCTGTTTTGCTCAAGTTTGATATTGCCAATATCATAATAAGCTGTTGCATTATTTGGATCTATCGCTATGGCTTTTAGAAAACAGCTAATTGCCTCTTTAAGCTCTCCTGACTCTTGCAAGGTAGCTCCAAGAGTTGTGAGGGCTTCTGCATCATTAGGGTTGATAGATACAGCTTTTTGGATATTGCTAACTGCCTCTTTAAATTTATATTGCTCTTTTTGGGTGATCCCCAAATTCAAGTATGCCTGCGCAAAACTGGGATTGATAGCTATGGCTTTTTGGAAACTTAAAGTGGCCTCATTTAATTTATTGTTATCTTTTAAAATAACCCCAAGATTACAGTGAGCTTGGGCATAGTCGGGTTTAAAAGCAATGGCTTTTTGCAGAATTGCAATGGCCTCTGTGAGTTTTCCCTGCTCCTTTAGAGTTAAGCCAAGATTTGCATAAGCCTCGGCAAAATCGGGTTTAATAGCTATAGCTTTTTGGAAAATGCTTGCGGCCTCTTTTAGATTATCTTGTTTTTTAAGTACAACCCCAAGGTTGAGGAGAGCTTCCACATAATCAGCTTTGATGGCAATGGCTTTTTGGTAGTTGTTTACAGCCTCTTGTAGCCTGTTTTGCTCAAGTTTGATATTGCCAATATTGTAATAAGCGGCTGCATAATTAGGATTTATGGCTATTGCTCTATTGTAACTATCAACTGCCTCCTCATATTTTCCCTGTTCCAACAGAGCATTGCCTAAATTAGAATGGGCATCAGCAAAACCTGGGTTTATAGCTATGGCTTTTTGCAAACACTCAACAGCTCTATCCAGCATGCCTTGTATTATTAATGTGTTACCAAGGCTGCTATAGGCTTCGGCATAATCTGGCTGAATAGCTATTGCTTTTGTCTGGGCCTCTACAACTTCATCTAACCTGCCTAAAGGATAGAGAGAGGTTCCCAAATTATAATATAAAAGGGCTAAATTACCGTTTATGTTAATTGCCCGTTGAAACTGCTCAACTGCTAAATCATGGCGATTATATTGTTGGGCGATAAGTCCGAGTAAATTAATTGCATATATATGGTTGGGAAATACGTGAATTATGGATGTGCAAATTTGGTCGGCTTTTGTATAGTTTGCACTACTAAAATATTCCAGAGCCTGGGAGTAAGCCTCATCAACAGTGGTTTGAGTTTGCTCTGGTGGGCTGTCAGGTCTGTTCTGGTTCATATTGTGTTTATCAGTTTTGACCAAGCAAAAAAAATATTGCAATATTTTGTCACAGCTGATTGGATATTTCCAATAATAATCATAATTTCTTAAAGTTGATTGCCGCCACACAAAAAAAGTGATGATACTGTTACGAGCAAAAATGATAATTATGGGCGGGAAATTATCTTGTATATATTTTAAAGCAGGTAATTATTTACTTATAAAGTGGAAACAACTACTTTTTTTATATATTGTTATGCTCTATTCAATTGCTATTGCCTCTCTTTGAAGTATAGGTATTTATTATGAAAAGTTTTTTGCGTGCACTATTTAAGCCTGGGGTTGTCTATGGCTGTTTTTTGGTGCTTAGCCTTGTTCTAGCACCATGTTTTAATATGGCTAAGGCAGCAAAAAATGCTGGTTTTGAGGATAATCCAGAGATCATAGCCCAGTTCAACATCAATGTTGGTAGTCTGGCTATGGATGAGCGCAAATATCTAGATGCTCTATCTTATTTTGAACAGGCTTATGAGACTTCAAAACTGGACAAAACCAAGGTAAAGTCTCTTCTTTACATGGCGACTACATTTGCCTCATTTCTTGATTCCCCCGATAGTGCATTAAAAATCTATCAGCAGATACAAAAAGATTACCCCAACTTTGCCCAGAGTGCCTTTTATAAAGAGATACTGCTTCTGTTTGAAAATGAGAGATATCCAGAGGCACTCAAAAAAATTGATCAGTATCGCTACTACTATCCAAATGGTCGTTTTCAGTTTCAAGCAGAACTTTTGGCTGATGAGTCCAAAAAAGCCATGGGCACAACAGCTTACAAACGTGACTATGCAAAACAAAAAGCGGTGGCAGAGCTGTTTGCAAAGCAATCTGCTGATATTGGCAATGCAGAATTTGTTAAAAACAGTAAAAAAGTTCATAAAATAGCCTCATCAGGTTTTAAAAAAATAAGTGAACCTGTTGTCAGGGTCTTGTTCACCAAAGGCTCGCCAAAAGTTAGGGTTGAAGGGGAGGGGTTGCTTTTTCATTATGGGGGGCAAACCAAAAGTGTTAGGTCTGGAGTTGAGGTGACAACCAGAGGTGGCAAGCTTACCATAAACGGCTCCAAGGTGGGTCGTGATGTAAAAATCACTGCCAGCAGCCACATAAATGTGGTTTATGGTAAAAAGATGAAAAAATCAAAGCGAGTTCGAGGCTTTATAAAGTTAGCAGCGAAAAAAAGAGGGGTTAGAATAATAAATCATGTCAAGATTGAAGATTATCTTTTAGGTGTTGTACCAGCCGAATCACCACCAAGTTGGAAATCAGCTGCTCTAAAATCCCAAACATTGGCAGCACGCACCTATGCCTATAACGATGTTCGCAAACATGCTAAAGATGATTTTGATGTCTATGACTCCATCCGCAGCCAGGTTTATGGTGGTGTGGGCAAAGAGCACAGAAATACATCAAGGGCAATCAGGGCTACTCGTGGCGAGATAATAACAGCGGTCCGAAATGGCAAACTGCAACCTATTCTTGCAATGTTTGCCGCTAACAGCGGTGGTTATACTGCAGATCCTAAAAAAGAGTACTCAAACCGTTGGGATACATCCCATTATTATCTCAATGCCCATGAAGATCCCTGGAGCACTAAATCCGGTAAGGCAGGGTTGGCCCGTTGGGAGTTTACCCATTCCCGTAGGGAAGTGGAAAAAAATCTAGCAAAAAGAAAGGTATGGATTAAAAACCTGGAATCCATAAAACCTGTCTACACTGGCCCCTCTGGTAGAGTAGTCAAGGTGCGTCTGGTATACGATGGCGGTAAAAGTAAAATAATCCGTTTTCGCCCAAAAGTAACCCTGGGTCTAGGGGGGCGAATTGGTACACTACCGGATACCATTGTGAAAATCAGAAAGCGAGGGGATAAATTTATCTTTACTGGCAAAGGTTTTGGTCACGGCATAGGCTACATGCAGTGGGGTGGGCAGTACATGGCAAAGGCCGGGCACTCCTACCAAGATATACTGGAGTTCTACTATCCTGGAACCAACATCATGCAGTATTGGTGATTATAGATGGTCTATCTAAATAGCCTTTTCAGATAAAAACCTCGCCATTAATTTATGACCGGGGTTAAATGATATTGATGCGGTTTTTAATAGATTTTCATCATAAGCACTGTTGCTGTCAGGTTTGATGTTCTCTCCCATCATGGCAAAAGGGACCGGGTCTGAATTGTGGGTTTTGGTTGCTACAGGTGTGGGATGGTCTGGCAGTGATGCCGCACGAAAGAGGCCTCTTTTAGCCAGGGTCTCCAATACAGGGCCAACCAAAAGGCGGTCAAAATCCTCAATGGCCTGTATTTTATAGTCAACCCTGCCAGCATGACCAGCTTCGTCGGGTGATTCCACATGGACAAACATCAGGTCATGACGCTCCAACCCCTCCAAACAGGCATTGGCCTTTCCTGTATAGTCGGTATCTATCCAACCAGTTGCACCGGGAACATGAAGGGTCTCAAAGCCGATGTTGGCAGCTATTCCCCGCATTAAATCAACCGCAGAGATCATGCCCCCAGTTTTGCCGTATAGCTCCTTGAAAAGCTGTAAGCGAGGTCTGCGACCTTGGCCCCACAACCAGATACTGTTCGCTGTTACCTCACCTGCTTGTTGCTTGCGTTGGTTTATGGGATGATCCGCCAAGAATTTCCAGGACTCCTCCATCAAAGCAGCAATGGGAGCAGCATCAACACCACTGGGTAGGTGTCCATCAATTGCCCTATCGGAAATATCATGGGGTGGTATGGTGGTTAACTGCTCCCGGCCTTTATGCCAGACCAACAGGTGGCGATAGCTAACCCCAGGATGAAAGCTGAACTGTTCGCTACCAAGCTTTTCGTTGACAAAATTAATCAGCTCGGTTGCATCCTCCGTGGTAATGTGTCCAGCGGAGAAATCACCCATGATTTTAAAATCATCAGCAAGGTTGACCAGATTACAGCGGAAGGCAAGGTCATCTGCAGCAAGATCCACACCCATGGCTCCTGCCTCCAAAGGGCTACGTCCGGTGTAGCCAGTTGTAACGTCATAACCCAATACACCTAAATTGGCTATATCGCTACCTGGATAGAATCCCTCTGGGGTGTTTAAAGACCAGCCACCAACCCCTTCCCGGACCATTCGGTCCAGGTTGGGTGTTTTGGCAACCATAAGCGGAGTTTTGTTATCCAGTTCCGGCATGGGTCTGTCGCTCATGCCGTCGCCTAGAAAAATGACATATTTCATGCCATATCTCCGCTATTTGCTGTTTGTTTATAGGAGATCCTTGACAACATCTCTCTCTTGACGCAACTCATCATGTACCTTATCAAACATTTTTTTAGCAAAGTCTGACATTTCCAGACCTTCAACCACTGTGTTACCACCTTTGCCGTCACTACGTACGGGATAACCAAAAATCAGCCCAGGATCAACTCCATACTGACCATCAGAGTGGATGGCAGCAGAGTGCCAATCGTTGGCTGGTGTTACACTCTCCATTGATACAACATGTTCCAGGGCGGCATTGGCTGCTGAAGCTGCACTTGAAGCACCGCGAGCTTTAATAATTGCTGCACCCCGGTTTTGAATACTACTAATAAATTCATTCTGCAACCAGTTTTGATCTGGAATAACCTCTGGAGCTGGTTTACCTCCGATCAACGCATTTTCAAAATCTGGATATTGGTTGTTTGAATGGTTGCCCCATATCACCATGTTGGTAACATCGGATACAGCAGACCCTGATTTTTCCGCAAGAAGGCTCTGTGAGCGGTTTTGATCCAGACGCATCATAGCTGAAAAACGTTCTTTGGGAACATCACTGTTGTTCATGGCGATCAAACAGTTGGTGTTACATGGGTTACCAACTACCATCACCTGTACATCGTTGGCAGCTTTGTTCAGAGCTTGACCCTGACCGACAAATATCGGTCCGTTTGCTTGAATAAGGTCTGAACGTTCCATACCAGGACCACGGGGACGGGAACCAACAAGCCAGGCCCAACTAATACCATCAAAAGCAACCTCTGGATTGTCGGAAATAATTATGTCACTTAGCAAAGGAAATGCGCAATCATTCAGCTCCATAACTACACCTTCCAAAGCACCCATGGCGGGTGGGATCTCCAAAAGTTGTAATTGAACTGGGCGATCTTTACCAAAAACGTCTCCAGATGCAATTCTAAATAGCATACTGTAGGCAATCTGTCCTGCGGCTCCACTTACGGCAACTCGTATAGGATTGGTCATGTATTACCCTCCAACAATTTTAAGTTATTAATCTATTTTATGATAGATACTTTGACCTAATGATAAGAAAATCGCAACCTATAGCTTAAAATTTCTGCTAAAAGCTGGCTTTTGTTAATTTTTTTTATCTGTCTCCAAAGCTCCTTTTATTATGTCATCTGCTTTTTTTATGTTACCAGAAAGATATATTTCCAACAATCCACCATCAAATAAATTACGCCAGAATTTTCCCCGTTCCTGCAAGGTTGGAATGTGGCTACAGGATAATTTTCGCCATTTGGCAAACCAATTTGTAAGCTCATAAAGATTTTCTGGCAGCTCTTTTTCCAACTTACGTCGCAACCATCCAGCCAGGGCTGGGCCTTGACCTCCGGTGGATATGGCGATGGTAAATGGTGGTTTTTTAACTACAGCAGGCCATATAAATGAACAAAATTCTGGTTGATCAACCACATTTAAAAATATTTTTCGTTTCTCACAAGCGGCATATATCCCAGAATTTATTGATCTATCTTCCAGTGCGCTTATTACCAACCAGATATTTTCTAGATATTCTGGTTTAAAAGGGGCAGGCAGCCAGTTGCATCGATCTGCAATTTGTTTTGGCCAGAGATCTTTTTTTTCGCTAATTACATATAGTTCAGCACCAGCATCAAGGAGAATCTCACCTTTGGTGATTGCTTCATGGTTCTCCCCCAACATCAAACAGGGGCGTTTAGTTAGTTGTAAAAATTGCGGTATAACTGAAATATTCATTGGCTAAAAATCGCTATAATAATTTGAGAATATCAGTATATTCTGATATATAATAAACCGATGAACGACACTATACCACAAATTAAACTGGATGTTAGAGGGTTGGCAGCACCAGAGCCTATGGTTCGCATTCTCGAAGCCACTGCAACCCTAGAACCTGGAAGAGTTTTAACTGTTACCCATAACAGGGTTCCAACCTTACTCTATCCTCGTTTGACCGAGCGCGGTCTGAGTGTGGAAACCCAAGAGCAAGATGATGGGGTTGTTGTGTTGACTATTAAACGCCCGATAAAGCCGGATAACCTACCATGACTGAAGAAGAAGTTATTAAAAAAGTTGGCCAACTTGCCCGTAAATATTATCAGGATGATCAATACTCCTGTGCTGAAGCAATATTAAAGGCTTTTGCCGAGGTTTTTGCCCCGGAAAAATTTGATACCGAGCTCATAGCAAGCCTGGCAACACCGTTTAACGGTGGTTTTTCTGAGTTGCAACACACCTGTGGTGTTTTAACCGCTGGCATGATGGCTATTGGGTTGGTGGCAGGCAGGAGTAAACCTGGTGATGAAGATGCCAAGGAGGAGGCCTACACCCTTACCCAAATATATTATCAGCGTTATATGGAGGCCATGGGAACAGATTCGTGTAAAGAGTTGCTAATACGTTGGAAAGATCAGGGGGAGGGTAAATGTCACTGTAAAGATCACACGGTTAAAATGAGTGAACTGCTGGCAAAAACCATATTGCAACTTGAGTTTCATGATCTGGAATTAGATGAAGTGGCATGAATTGCGGTAAGAAAGGTGGTTGAACAGGATTTTTTTCAAACATTTCCCGGTAGTAAATATTATAATAATTAAAAATTTCCTTTGTTAATTAAAGGTTAGCTAAACAAGTGTAAAATTGCTTGATATTGGCTCTAGAACTCTGCCTTGTTTTGGTTGTTGTGTAGTTATATACTCCCTTATCTGATTTATTCTTGTCCTGAATTGACATTCACCTTGGTTTAATTTTTTTTTAGGATTATATCTCAATGTCTCTCATTGCTAAAAAGAAACCGGGAAAAGATAGCACAAAAAGTCCAACTCCAAAAAAAAGAAAACCGACAGTAGAGCATCCGCCATTAAAGGCTGGACGCATACTTGCGGTATCAAATCTTTTATGTCCGATTTTAATGAGTACCCAAGGGCTGGAATGTCTTATCTCCTACGATGCAAAGGGCAAATCCTATAATGTTATTCTGCGTTCCAAAGGCAAGTTGGTATCAGAAGAGGACATAAATCCCACTGATCGCAAAAAAAAGGCGGTCACCGATTTTATGTTCAAAGGGCTGCTTGGTGTCCACCTCCACCCCTCCGGTATGCTTCTTACCTTGGATCAAGAAGAGGATCTTAGTGGACAGATCAGAAAAAACCAACCACCAGCCGAAATCAAGTCTGGCGAACTACCAGAAAATGACCTGGATAAAAACCGCTATACAACCATAGATCTAGAAGAGTGTACCGAGGAAAATCCTCTTTTAATATCTCCCAACATTGGTAAATTTCATTTTTTGGTTAAGCCAATCCCAGATGAGGATTCGCAGTGGGGTCTTCACCTATCCAACGCTAAAGGGTATGTGCGAGAAGACAGTCCCGTGGTCGCTGTGCTTGAAAATGAAGCAAGTGTCCTGATTGACAGGCCATTTTTTGCCAATCGTACCTCTGGTGAAGGGGGCTTGGATGCCCGCAGCTGGAATAAAGCTGTTCCCGATCCTGTTATCATGCACATGAGTGTTGAGGGTGGAAGCCAGCTCACCATTGAGGAGATGTACACCGCTAATGGTATCTCTCTTATCTTGGAGGATTATAATGCGATCTCCCTGGGTATACCTGGATTAGGTAGCCAAGAGCGTGATGAAGAGTTCCAGAAAAAATTTGCCGATATACTGGTTGCCATTAAAAAAGAGACTCTAAGTGAAGGTGGCGAACGGGAGATTGAGCACAACCTGCAAGCTGATAGATTGCGGGTTATCGAAGAGGCCTCTCAGGCTATCCAAAAACGCAACGATGATGGTATATCAAAACTTGCTCTTGAGTTGGCGATCAAAGAGGTTCTAGCACCGTTTTACAGTGAGGGTGGCGGGGATCTTGTAACCCATGACACCATCGCCCTTCTAAATGCGATTACAGGTGAAATTATTGGCTGGTTAGAGGCCGATACCAGTCGTGCTCTCGCTGTTGCCGCTGCTGAAAAAGCCATTGAACAATCTTCCAGTTCTCTTCCTTGGGAGGGTATTGGCGAGGTTATGTCTCTGGAGTTGCCAGAGGTGCAAGCCAATACCAAAGGAGGACAGAATGCCCTTTTTGGTGATCTGGTCACCCATGCCAAAAAATATCTCACAAGCAAAACTTTTGTAAAAATAATCAGACAGCTATCAAAAGATCTTAAAGCAAGCACTGAACCAGAAGCTCAACAAGAGTATGTGCGACAGTTTGATGAACTAGTGCTTGAGATGGTAACTGGCTGTTTTGAAAGAACACTTGTCCGTATTGCTGTCCAGGGATATCTCATCGACACTGAAAAAGAGCGTCGAGACGCTTTGCAGTATGATACCAGACAGATCGGCCCTATTGAGATAACCTCCAACGATATAAACACTATCATAAAAAGATATGATAGCTATGCCCAATTCATGGAACGGGGCTTTGCCGACCGTTTGGCAAAACCTCTGGATAATCTCATATCCGACTTTCAGCACGGAACAAACTCTGAAGAGGAGAGTTCCGTATCAACATCCGCTTTTGTCACCTACATGGTTGCTCTACGATCTTCTGGGGGTAAAATCAGTGCGAGTGGCGATGCGGCTTCACCGTCAGTCTCCAGTCTTCAGGGTATTCCTGATGCTATTCCTGATATATCTGTATCACAGCTTGAGCCGGGTGAACCTATAGCTTGTGTTAGAATCATCCACCGTGAAGGTGAGTTGTTAGAGGCAGAATTTGAACTGGCTCCCCGTTCAGATAATGTTCCAGATGGTGTTCCCAACGGTTTGTGGTATGGCTTTCAAGATCTTGCCATGTTTATCATGAAATACCACTTGTCTGGTGAGGTGATGCGTTCAAAAGACCCCAAACAGGGGCAAGCTCTGGTTTTGGCCTTCTCTACAATTCTACTGCGTAAAGTGGCCAATTTTTATCGTGACTTAAAAGGTATGCCTACCTCAGATGAATGGGATGATGTAGGTGAGGTTATCGGTACATCCAAAGGATTGTTGGAGGTTGTCACCGGTGATAACCCCGAAGATGAACTTCTGGATGTTCACAACAGACCCGCATCTCTCTCAGAACCACCTCTTAACATCCGCCATGAGCTTCGTGGTGTGATTGCAGAGTTGGAAAGAGAGGGTACTGTTGATATGGGAACATACCTTTTCAAAAAGAAAATGCGCTCTTTTGCCATGACAGGCGCAGGTGGCAAGGGTGGTATAGTTTTATTGCCAATTAAAATGCTTGCCAAAGGTGGCATGCTGCTTATGCGGTCTAAGTTTAACGAAGAGGTTTTTGAAAAGGCCATTCGAGTTAAAGCAGAGGAGGAGGGTGATCAGGGAGTTGATGATCCATTTGGCTTAGTAGTTAAAAAATCTGTAAAACGACTGAGCAAAAAGGCGATATATGAACTTATTCACAGCCTATCATTTTTTAAACAGTTTTCAGTCTACGAAAAAACCAAGATCTCCGATTTTGATTTAAGCTTTACCATCTACCATAAGGGTGATGTTATCTTGCGTGAGGAGAGTCAGGACATCGCTTTCTTCATTGTCATCAAAGGACATGTTCGTGCTGTTAAAAGAGGCTCCGACCTTAGAAAATATGGTCCTGGAGATATGTTTGGCGAGATGGCTTTCTTGACCAACCGTCCACAAATAATGTCTGTTGAATCATTAACAAACGTATTGGTTCTGCGTGTTGATAAAGAGATGTTCTCACAGCTTGGCCCTGAGAGTCGGGAGAAATTTAAACACCATATTATCGATAGACAGGTAAGAAGCATAGCTGAAGCCACCAATCAGATGCAGAAGAAAATCCAGCAGAATGATAGTGGATCTGGAACCTTTAAACCAGCACCTCCACCTGCCCATACTGATTTAGACGGTGAAGTGGCGCAGATTGATCGTGAAGAGGCCATAGCTTATGTGGATAATTTGAGCTTTTTTGATCAATTTTCAGTGTTTGAAAAACGGCGTATGATCGCCTTTTTTACCAGCTTTCGTAGTTATAAGCCAAACAGCGAAATTATCAGAGAGGGGATGAATGATACCTCCTTCTTTATTTTGATCAATGGTGAGGTTCAGGTTATCAAAGGTAGCGCGGTAATTGTTGAGTTCACCTCTGGAGAGTTTTTTGGTGAAATGGCCTTCCTTATCAATGAGGCTAGAACCTCAAGTGTTCATAGTAAAGGTGAAGTGCTGGCGTTGCGACTTGATCCAAAACTAACTGAAAAACTGGGTCCAGAAATTAGAGAGAAAATTCAAGACCAGTTTATCTATAAATTGACCGACCGTCTTGTCGCAACAATCGAAATGATGAGTAAGACATAACTCTATAGAATAATTAACGAAAGTTGGCTTTTGGCCCGTGAAATATTTTTTCTGATTTGGCCTGTTTGATGCAATAAGTACTCTAAAGGAAGATTTTTTTTGGAGTATTTATATGTTGGATCAAACCCTAGATATTGCAATAGTCAACCGGACCTCTCCATCCGGTATGGTATTGCCTGTACATAAACCTTTAAAAAGGTTGCAAAAATACGGTAACTCCATGGTAGAGCAAGATACTTTCGGTATAATTTTGGGGAAAGTAGAACGTAATCTGCAGCAAGAAGAGAATAACAAAAATTTGACCCAAAAAGATGGAATTACCTACCACTAACTAGAAAAACCAGTAATCCTCTTAATTTGTTTTTGCTAAATGAGTACAAAAAAAGGCAGTTTGCAAGTGTAAGCTTACAAACTGCCTTTTTGGTTTTTATTTATAGAGCTGGACGCTCTTCCCAATCCATATCAAGGGAGTTAAGAGAGTCAGTTAATGTCTTTGCGTGTTGGACCTCTTCTTCGGCAAGCTCCAAGCAGTATTTTTTAAATGTTGGGTCAATAACCTCATCGGCCAATTTGTCGTAGGTCTCTTTTGCGCTGTTCTCCATAGAGATTGCAAATTCCAGAACCTCTCTCATATTACCTGATTTGACAAGGTTAGATTGTTCAACGTTAACCCCTGCATCCTGTCTTATTAGTTCATCAAGGTAGGCTTGGCTATCAAAATCTTGTGCAGAGAAGGCATCTTTATATTTATTAACAAGTTCTTGTGCGTGGTCGTCTTCCATGGTGGAAAGTTCAATAAATACCATCCTTGTATCATCATGTTTTGTCACTTCAGAAGCCAAGGAATAAAATGCACTAGCAGTCACCTCTGCCGCAATTGCTTTTTTTATCAGCTTAATTGTCTCTTCCATTAATTATTTCCCTTAATAAGATAGTCTTGATGCGAATTGATACAGATAGAACAACACTTAACAATCGACATTCAGCCATGTTTTGTACAAAAAAGCAATGGTTTTTCCGTAAAATGAATGTCAACAAAAACGACTACATATAAAAAAATGCTGCTAGGTTAAATGATATATAGTCATACAACATGCAAGCTTTTAGGGAAATTACCATGTGGGTAAGTGGGATTATCGTATAGGAAAGATGTTCTTTTTGATGTTAGGCATATTATTTTGCAACTAATTGTATTTTAACAATGTCTTATCCATAACAGTAATTTTTGTCAACTGGCGATTAATCTTTCAATAATGCTTTTTGTGTGTTATGCAAGGGACAATTAAAATATACTGATTTTGGGGGGAATCAATGAATGAACAACAAAATGGTGTGACTTACGATCCTTTCCAGGCTCCAGCCCCCATAAATTCAAGTAAAATCAATTCAGACCACCTAAACAATCTTGTTGCCCAGCTAAAGGACAATCAAAACGAGCTGGAACTCCAGAGTAGAGAGCGGCAGAAGGCTGAAAATGCTCTGATATTAAGTGAAGAGCGGTTTCGCCATGTTTTTGAATATGCCAGCATGGGTATAGGTCTGACATCTCTGGTTGGCACAATAATAGATGTCAATAGTGCTTTTTCTGATTTTATTGGCTATAGCAAAAAGCAGTTGATCGGCATGAATGTTATGGATATTACCCATCCTGATGATCGCGATTTAACTAGACAACGAGTTGATAATATTCGTAAAGGTAGCCCCTTTTTAAGAAAAGTAGAAAAAAGATATATCCATAAAAATGGCAGCATACTTTGGGCTGTTGCACGAATATCAGTTGTTTGTGATGCCCAGGGTAACTCACTTTTTGCCTTTGGTATGTTACAGGATATAACAGAAAAAAAACGGCTGGCAGCAGAGTTGATCGAGGTAAAGGAGCAGGTTGAAATCCAGGAGCGTAAAAGATTGGCTAGCACCATCCACGATGGGGTAATTCAAAATTTAAATGCGGTTCTGCTCAGTATGAAAAAAAAGAGCGAATATATAAAGAACTCAAGGCCAAGCGATTCAATTATGTTAGAAGAGGCAAATCAGGATATCTCTAAAATTATTAAACAGCTACGGGATATATCTATGGATTTGCACCCCGATTTTTTGGATCGTATGGAGCTACATGAAGCAATTAGTTGGCAGTGTAATAAATTGATGCAACAGTCAGGAATTGAAATTGAGACTACCATAGGAAAAAGAGCAAGAAAATTACCAGATATTGTAAAAAGAAACAGTTTTTTGCTCATGCAGGAGGTTGTTACAAACGCCATTAAACATGCAGGTTGTAAAAAAATCGATGTGCTATTGGAAAAACGTAAAAACAATATTCTGCTCTTACAAATCTCTGACAATGGAAAAGGGTACAACCATAAAAAAGTACAAAAACTTGCTCAAAATGGAATTGGTCTATCGATAATTGAAGATAGGGTAAAAAGAGTAAATGGTACATGTCATGTTGATAGTGAGATAGGAAAAGGTACCAACGTCACTTTTAGGATTCCTTGCCATGATTAGAATTTTGCTGGCAGATGATCATGCTATCTTTCGAGAGGGGCTTGCCGGTCTGTTTAATTCTGATATTGAGTTTAATCTGGTTGCAGAAGCCAGTAGGGGGGATGAGGCTTGGCAGTTAATCCAAAAACATCTACCGGACGTAGCAATACTTGATATTACAATGCCCGGTTTAAACGGTATTGAGGTTGGGGCACACTGTCAAAGGGCAGGGTTGAAAACCAAAACTGTGTTACTAACCAGTCATGATGATCCATCACTGGTTATTCAGGGACAAGATGTAGGTATGCTGGGGTATGTGCTAAAAGAGAACAGCTTTGAAGAGCTAAGACAAGCTGTACGTGTAGTTAATAGTGGTAAAAGTTATGTCAGCGAACAGGTGGCAAAAAAACGAGATGAATTTCTCTATTGCAGCCAGAAAAAAAGGTTGTCTCCTCGGGAAAAAGAGGTTTTAACCCAGATCGCTTTGGGCCATACAAATAAAGAGGTTGCCAGAATTCTAAATATTACTCCTCGCACCGTTGATACCCACAAAACCAGACTAAAAGAGAAATTACAGTTACGAAATATCTCCGATCTCTCCCGTTATGCCATTAGGATCGGTCTGGTGGCATGATACCCAACTATACATGGTACGTATTTAAATAAACGTACAATGTATAGTGTTGATCAGTTATAATTGGGACTGCTGGCAGGTTGCTGCTTAAAAAGTCAAGTAGCAATGGTTTGGGTGATAAACTGATGCATATGCATCAGAAATAACAGTGTGGCAGTTGTTATTCCAGCAGAAATAATCAGGGTCCAATTACACCCTGCGTCACGTTGGGTTTTTACTTCTGCTTTTACTGCTGTTTTTTCCATAATATCCTCTATTTTTTCAACCTATTGTTATTTTTAAACTACTTTTAAAAACCAACTAATTGGGCTGTTAATCCCGATTGACGAACTTGGGATAGAATTGACAGACCATCAGTGACTTCACCATCATAGACAACGTTCATAAGGTGGTGTCTGTTTTCACAAAATTTTGAGTCAATAATGCCAGGAGTTTTGCACAATATCTCTTCAATGCCTTCCCGAGATGGTTTGTCTAACTCTTGATTGACATGAACTATTGTGTCGATCTTTTCCATTTTTATTATCTCCTTTTTTTTACTTCTTATTCTTAAGTAGACATAAAGATAGAGAGCAGATAAATTTCTATATTTTTTACCTAACTCACTCTCATTAGTACATCGTTTTATAGTTTAGTTCCCTTTTAATTAAAAAATATTGGTTTGGTCAACTCAGAAGTCATGGCTAGGGCAATACCCAAAATTGCAGCTACCAATGCTCCTATAATTAAATCTTTCCAATTGCTTTTATGTATACGATCGCTGCTTTTGTGTAACCAATGATCAAATGTATGCATGTCACTCTCCTTTAAAAATTCTCCTTTCTATAAATATATTTGTTTAATAATTATTATCTTGTTATGTAGTTTTTATTTCCTCCTATATTTCATTAATTGATTATGTAGTTCATGTATGTTCTACATGAATGAAAGAAAAAAAAATATAGAGCAAATACTCTACAAAATAATTTACAATTTGCTAAGGCTAGGTGATAACAATAATTTGCTTGTAATATTTCAAATCTTTATATAGCTTTAATGTATTGAAAATAAGAAATAAATTCATGAGGATAGGTTAATGGAAGTTGGGTTTTGGCACTTTTTGGATAATGGAAAAATACAGTGTGATCTCTGTCCACGTTTTTGTCAGTTAGCTGAGGGGCAAAGGGGGTTGTGTTTTGTTCGAGCAAGATCATCTGATCGTATGATTTCAACGACATATGGTCGTTCAAGTGGATTTTGTGTTGATCCTATTGAAAAAAAACCTCTTAACCATTTTTTGCCGGGAACCCCAGTACTATCTTTTGGAACAGCTGGATGTAATCTCACCTGTAAATTTTGTCAAAACTGGGATATCAGCAAATCCCGTGAGGTAGAAACCTTGGCAAATCAGGCCTCTCCACAACTAATTGCCCAAGCAGCGGTTCAGACCAATAGCACAAGTGTGGCATACACCTATAATGATCCGATAATTTTTTTGGAGTACGCCTATGATACCGCATTGGCTTGTCGTGAGGTGGGGGTTAAATCGGTAGCGGTTACAGCAGGTTATATAACTCCCAAGGCAGAGGAAAAATTTTTTTCAGTAATGGATGCTGCAAATGTTGATTTAAAAGCCTTTTCTGAGAAATTTTATAGAAACTATGTTGGCGGAAAATTGCAACCAGTCTTGGAAACTTTAGAATATATAAAAAAAGAGAGTGGGGTTTGGTTGGAGCTGACCACGCTTATTATTCCGGGTCTAAATGATTCTGAAGGGGAAATAACCAAAATGTGCCAATGGGTTGTGGATCATCTTGGTCCTGATGTTCCCTTACATTTTTCGGCATTTCATCCGGCATTTAAAATGTCTTCTATACCGCCAACATCACAAAAAACTCTCGCAAAAGCCAGACAAATTGCAATAGCAAGTGGAATCAGGTATTCATATACTGGTAATATAGCGGATAGAACTTGTGAAAGTAGTTATTGTCATAGTTGTGGAGAGTTGATTATCGAAAGGGTGAGATACCAGTTAGGCCGTTGGAATCTAGATAATCAAGGTAATTGCAACAACTGTGGAACACCATGTTCCGGTGTTTTTGCCGGGCAACCGGGTAGTTGGGGAGCCAAAAGAGTTCCGGTTCGTATGCCATCATGATTTTTGAATCCATGTCGGTTTGTATGGATTGTAGGTATGTTAGTTGTTGCAAGCTAAAGTTGGGAAAATCGGTATGAAGTTGAATTGGCGACAGGTTAAAAGCGTGATATTGGGGATAAGTGGTATACTTATGCTCACAAGCTGCGACCTTCGCCTTGAGCGACCAATGGTGGAGGAGATTAGAGAGAAGGGGGCGTTGGTTGTCGTTACAAAAAATGCTCCCACCACCTATTATGAAGGTAGAGATCAAAAAATAGTCGGTTTTGAGCATGATTTAGCGGTGGCTTTTGGGGAATATCTCGGTGTTGCCGTCCATTTTAAAGTTATGGACTCCCGACAAGAGATATTGGATTATATCCGTTCTGGCAAAGGAGATTTAGCTGCTGCCGGAATTGCCCAATTTCAAGATCCAGATAAAACCTTTTTATTTGGACCTGCATATCAGGAGGTTGACCAGCAAGTTGTATGTAGGCGAGGAGGGCGCAGACCGACAAACCTGCTACAGCTAGCAAGGGTTGACCTTGTTGTAGAAGGGGGAGGGGTTATTGCTGAAAGGTTGGGAACCTTAAAAGGTATTGTACCTGATCTTACCTGGAGTGTTGCCCCGGAATTATCTTCTGAACAGATACTCGGTAAAGTGTGGTCAGGAGATGTCGATTGCACCGTTGCTGAATCCAACGTTGTGGCTATCAATCGTCGTTATTATCCTGAATTGGTAGTTAAGTTTCCACTTGGGGCATCAACCTCTCTGGGTTGGGTAATGCCCAGGCGGGCCATGTTGTTAAACCGGGAGTTGACAGCTTGGTTTAAACAGATGAAGCAGTCCGGTCATCTTGAGGCGATCTACGAACGTTATTATGGTCATCTTGATTCTTACCATCAAGATTATGATTATGTGGATAACCGTCTTTTTCTCCGTCGTATAAAGGACCGTCTGCCCACTTATGAGCCTCTGTTTCGCTCGGCAGCAAAAAAACACGGTACATCATGGCAACTTCTAGCTGCTCTCTCTTATCAAGAGTCCCATTGGGACCCTCTATCTACTAGTTATACTGGTGTGCGAGGTTTGATGATGTTGACCAAGGCTACTGCCCGCTGGGTTGGAGTTAAGGATCGTCTTGATCCTGAACAGAGCATTTTTGGTGGTGCAGAATATCTAGCTAATATTATGCGTAAGCTTCCCCAAAGCATATCAGAGCCTGACCGAACATGGTTTGCTTTAGCCTCTTATAACATCGGACCCGGTCATATGGCTGATGCCCGTGAGCTGACAGTACGTCTTGGCAAAGATCCCGACCTTTGGCGGGATGTAAGAAATATTCTGCCGTTACTCTCCCAAGAAAAGTACCATACCACCCTAAAACGTGGTTATGCTCGCGGTTCTGAACCTACCAGATATGTACATAAAATCCGTCAATACCTTGATGTCTTGGAGAGACAAGATCTCCTTGCCAGTCTTAGTGTTACTGAGGAACAGTCTGTCGCCAGATAGCTGACTACTTGTCAGTTTGTTTTGCTGGTGGTGGTATCTCCATATCTTTAAAAAATGATTCAAAATCTGGTATTTCAGGTGCTTGAGGTGGTTCTATGGACAGTGCAAACCATATACCGTATGCCAAAATACCCCCGGAAACAATAAGACAACCTCCAGCAAACATGGTCAACAATGGTGACTCAATGATAATTGCTAGAAAGTAGGCCAAAACAGTCACTATATGGATGGGAAAGTGGAGTGTTACTGCTTTTTGTGGTAGCAGGTTATCCATCATGGGGATTTTAACCAGGCCAGCCAACTTGCTAAAGCGGTGAAACCAGATAATAAATGGTACTATTTTATAGAGCATACCCAGCAGAATTGATGTGGCCCAACCGATAATATAAAAAATACCAAACAGCAATCGGATATTATCATCCTCTACCCCAGGCCATAGGGCAAAAAGTATCAGAGCAACAGTTGCAGAGGCAAAACCCAACAACCAGAAGCGATATGTCAGATCAACCAAAACCCGCTTTCTTTGGCTGAGCATGGTTTTCATGTTCACTCCATAAAGCAGCAGAGCCAACAATCCTGGCAGGGCCGATGCCCATAACAGAGTGCTGTTTTCAGGGTGATAAAAAAGTACCAAAGGTAGGAATATTAGAGAGAGACTCCAAGCTATCAAAATTTGAAAAGCTGTTTTTTTGGGAAACTCCGGGGTCATATAGAACATGGGTAAAACTTGAAAAGATACTCCCATAATCAGGGTTCCCACCCAGCCAAACAGTCCCCAAGTAAGATGTACAGCCACCAGAGCTTCACGATTGAAATCATAAAAACCGTGGGAGTATTCACCTAGAAAAATAGCTCCCATAGCCAACACCCCAACCAGAGAGATGAGGGAGATTCGCATAGCGGTAACTGTTGGATGTTTAGCAGGTGCTTTAAACAGTGCTATGCCTACCGGTATGACAAACAGGGCAATAGAACCGCCTAAACCAAGTGAGGCAAATAACAATAGCCAAGGATGAATATCTGTGGCAATGCCCAAAGCCATGGTTATTACACCCATAACCAACAGACCATGTACCCAAGGAACCAGCCCAGGTTTTGGTACTGGCAATCCTGCCAAAACTGGGATCATCTGATACATTGCACCAAACATAATCATTAAAACCCAACCTAAAACTGCAAGATGGGCAAACGCTACAGTCTCTGGCATCAGGGGAGTAAGCAGCAGATCTTCGGCAAAATATATCGAGGTTAAACCTGCAAACAACATAAAAAGAGGTGCAGTTGCAAAAAAACGGACGGGAAGGTGGAGTGGGGGGGCTTGATCGATACTTAGGCCACCAGTTGAAAACATGTTTTGATCCTTTTGAATTTAAAAAACTATCGTTTAGCAAACCTAAGTAAAAATATAGTTACAAACAATTGATTTGCCATCTATTATTTAAAAAAAATCATAAAAAAGCATACCCGGCACTTAACATGATATTGCCGTTTTTTACTGTAAGACCAAGTGCTTAAAACAATAGAAGGGTTGATTAGAATTAATTTCTCTAAAATTGATAAATATCAATGAGTCAATAGCAAATAACTGTTACCCTGCGCAACTTATTTTTAATAACCTATTATAGAAGATGACGGTAATTAATCGCTACAAGTAGTGATTTTGCCTGTTTTAGTGAGGAGAATTTTTTTGTTATGAGTGATAGTTTGGATTTGTCCGGTAAAAATGTTGAACAGGCCCAAGAAGCAATAGATGCTTTGTTTGAAGGGTTGTCTGGTAATAAACATCTAGAGGTAATAGCTGATTTTGATTTAAGGGTGTTACTTCCAGCTCTACAAGAGCAAAAATGGGGTCGCTTTAACTGGTTTCCCTTAGAAGACGGTCCTAGCAACTGGCGTATTGATTTGACTCTATTAGATCCTCCTGTATCCCCAAGAGGTATCGAAGAGATGTTTACCAAAGATCATCAACGTTGTGATGATATTTTTGTTTTGGTTGAACAGGCAGCTCAAGCTGGTGATATCAACAACGCCAAAAAAAGCTTTGCTGAGTTTATTCTTGGTATGAACCACCATTTTGCTATGGAAGAAGAGGGTTTTTTCCCGGCATTTGAAGAGGCTACAGGCATGACCCAAGGTCCAACCATGGTTATGCGTATGGAGCACAAGCAGATGCGTGGTCTTTTAATGCAGATGCAAGAGGCTGTTACAAAGGAGGATGTTGCTGAAATTTCGCAAATCACTTCAACTTTAATGGTCATCATGCGTCAGCACAACATTAAAGAGGAGCAGATGCTCTATCGTATGGGTGGTATGCACCTATCAAATCAGGCTGATGCCCTATTACGAACAGTACAGGCTTTATAAAACCAAGTCACTACAGTTTCACCGGGCTGTTTAAACTATCAGATTGAACAAAATTGCTGATGGGGGGTAGTGCAAATCCCCCATCAGCACTATTATTTTTCAGTTTCTAGCTCGGTAATAATATATTTTATTATTTTTCAAACTAGACCATCATTTGATCAACAGGAGTGCTACGGCTGCTGTCGATATTTTCATATGTGCTAAGGGCTGGCATTGGCTCTGATTCTGCTTCTTGATTTGCCCGCCATGTATGTTCAGGAGTGACATCCAAAACGATTACACCTAGTGAAGGATCAAGCTGGTCAAGACTAGACAAAAGGTTGGCAAGTTGATCTTGAGCTACCAACATTCCACGAACTGAACGGCCATCAAATAGTTCCACTACATATTTCATCTTCTTTGCTCCTTAATATTATAGATCAGCTAGAAAGCACTATTTCATCTTATAAATACTCTTAATTCTAACTTGTGCAAATGGTATGCCATTAATGTGAGTGAAAGTTGGCAGCAGTGGTATTGTCTCTAGTGGAATATCTGGCACAAGTAGATATATTTTATTAAATTCAAATATTTACAAACAAGATGATACAGTAATGTCTACACATATAATCTGCTTTATAACCACCGTTAACCAATAGATGAAGCAAGAAGAGATTCAATTTAATGACTCTTTTTGCCATTATATCGTCATTTATTCCTAGGAAATTTTGGCGGTAATTTTAATAAAAATATATCTGGCTTTTTATGGTGGGTACTTAGGTGAGGTAGGGCAGAAACAGCCCGGTGGGGAGTGCCACCGGGCTGGAGATGATTTTTTTTGGTTCTTAAAACTATAACAATAAACCTGTTTTAGTTGTTTCTTGCTCCTTGCTGTACCCAGCGGTGGAGGATTTCTACGTCGCAGGGTGTTAAACGTTTTTTGTTGTGGGGCATACGAACGGCTGCTCGGCCCTCTACCAAAACGTTTAGGTTGCTGACCAGTGGGTTTCTGGGTACTACAACTGGTCCATGTTTTGTGCCTTTCATCAACCCTTCATAGGTCTCAAGGTTTAAACCGCTGGCCTCTTCACCAGTACCACCTGTTTTGTGACATGAGAGACAGCGAAAATGGATTATCGGATAGACATCCTCTTGATAACTAACTACTCCACCCCAATCTGCTGAACTTTCATTTACTCCCCCAAATGAAAATACCAATAAAAATGCAATTATGTACTTAATTTTACTCATAACAAGCCTCTCAATTATTAGAGTGAAGATTAAACCAAATCTAGGTGCAACCTGATGATTATAACACAAAATATAAAAAAATCAGACCCTATTCTTTTTTTTCTGCAATAGACTCTTTTTTATCTGTTTTTAACTCTTGCTTTTTGCTTGCTGCTCCCTTTTTCTCAGTAGTTGCTACCTTTTTCTTATCATTTACAGATTTATTCCTATTTACAACACTTTTTTTCTCTGTTGTTGTAGTTTTTTTCTTGTTTACAACACTCTTTTTCTTTGCCGTTGTAGCTTTTTTCTCTTTGATTTCTGCTTTTTTCTCTTTTGTTACAGTACTTTTTTTAGCTGTGGGCTGTTTAGTATCCAACTTTTTTTCATCATATTTTGGATCAATAACACAATATCCCAATTCCATTTCAGGAAGTGGTCCGGGTTTAGTTGTATCTCCAGGTTGGCGAAATTCTAAACGTACCTCAACTCGGCGACTCTCTTCATAGCTCTCTTTTATACCAGTAATTGATGCCCCATCAATAATGAGCAGTCCCTGTAATTGCTGTTGGAGTTTTTTGGATAACTTACCAGAAAGCAGAGCACAAATCACAGCTTCTGCCCTTTTTAAGCTTAAGTGGACATTATAAAGATAGCTGCCAGTCTCATCTGTAAAACCCTGAATATGGATCTGCTTCAACCATCTTATACCATGGGGTGTCTCTTTGGCCTCCAACATAATGGGGACAAAGGCTCGTAATTGGTTTTGGGCCTCGGTGGATAGTTGAAAACTATCAGAATCGAACCTTGCTTGTTTACCAAAACTGATGGTGTGGTTGGTGCGGTTGATCTCTAGCTCTAACTTTTTTTCTTTTGCCAGCTCTTCTAATTTATCAAAAACTGCTGAAATATCAGAGTCACGCTCCTGCTTCTCAACAATGGGCCGAGAAGATATTGCAACAATAGAGATACTCATTATTACCAAAAACAGAATGACAAGGGCGGTCATAAGATCGGCATAACTGATCCAAAACGGGTTTTCCGTCGTCTCAATTTTCTTGCGAGTTATTGGTATGATCTTTGACATTGATATCAGCCTAGGGGGCTCATTTCTAGATTCTCTTTTTGTAGATCGTTCGCAAGTTTTTCAATATCTTTATGGGTAATATCAAAGAAAGAGAGTATCTTATCCTCCATCAACTCCCACTCTTTTAGGGATATCTCACCACGTAGATGGTTAACTATAAGAATTATTCCGTGAAGAACGGTAAACCCGAGATTTTTTACCTTTTCACCCGGCTGGTTGAAAATTTCTGCTTTATGGTGGTCAAGTATAATGTTGCAAACAGGTTTGGGAAGTTGCCAATCTTTGCTCATTAAATAACCTGCCAAGGCGTGATTGGTCCCAAAGGTTCTGTTTTCAGCCTCTATTAAATTGTGGTTTCTGTTCTCTCTTATGTCTTCAATAAAAGAGGCATAGTCATCAAAATACTGTTCCATGGCAATCATGCCACAGTTTAAAAACAGCGCAGAAATATAGGTCTGGTCTAGTGAGAGCAGGGGATAACAGCCGTTACGAAAGTGGGGTGAAATATTTGCTATACGCCGTACAAGCCACATTGCGGTATCGGCTACAAGCACACCCTGTTCTCTTATTTCGTTGGCTAGATTTTTCTTTCTGGTAAGAGATTGGGTGAAAAACATCTCTTCAAGTAGCTCTCTGGTCTCCTGCCACCCCAAAACTATTATAGCTTTTTCTACTGAGGCTATTTTTTTCTCTTTTTTACTCAATGAAGAGTTGGCTTTTTTTAAAATTGCCGCTGCAAGGGCCATATCACCACGAATCAGAAAGCTCAAGCTGCGCCAGTCAGGTTCATGGCTCTCTGAAAGGCGAGAGACCTCTAGCATTACTTTTGGTCGTGATGGAATGCTAACGTTATAGGTGATTTTTTTTGCTAGTTGTATTCGGTTTTTTTCTGTTTTCTTGCCCATATTGTCTATTTAACCCGCAATTTTTTACGCATTGATTCTAATCTTTCACTGAGCAGGTCTATGTATGCTCCTTGTTCTTCCCCGGTTTTGTTGACTGTCTCAACTACACCTTTGCCTACTTTTGATAGAGAGTTCGCTAGATTTTGCTCGCTCTCTCTTCCACTATGCAAAATCTTCTCTTTCATCTCTTGCAGATCATCACCCATACCTTGGTTCAGCTGATCAATCGCGTTGATCATGCCATCATGACGATTATCTACCTTCTCAATAACTCCCTTTATTTGGGTGGCTATCTCTTTGCTCTCTTTCTTGTTGTTGGTAGCTAGCTCATCAACCCAACCTTTCATGGCTGAGTTCAACTCCTCCTTCTCTTCTGTCGCTTTGTCTCTGAGTTGATCAAGGCCAGAGGTGATGTCTGCTATGCTGTTGGACATTTTGTCAGAGAGGGTGGAGATAAGTGAGATTCGCTGGGAAAGTTCAGCACTCTCAGCACTCTGTTCTTCACGGACATCTTGGAGATTCTTTTCGATAACCTGCTGAGTACCAACAATTTCATCTCTAATTGAAGTTTGCAAACGTTCGGCAACGGCATTATTACTGGCCTTAACCTCACCAATAAACTTTTCTGTCCGCTGTTTTTCGGCCTCATCTTGGCGACGACCAAGCTTCTCCATGGTAGTCTTGAACTCAGTCTCAAGACGTTTAATGCTCTCGTTTTCCAGCCTCTCTTTTTTACTTCCTAAATCTTTGCCTGTGTCCAAACGGGTTGAGAGGTCGCCACTGGTTTTTTTGATAAGTGATTGTAGCTGGTTTAGCTCTTCTTGAATATCTCCACCCAATTTGTTGATGCCGCTCTCTAGTTTTTCCTGAGAGGTATGAACAGCGGTGTTTATATGTTCTTTGCTCTGAGTGCCTTGGGTCTCAGTGATAGTGTGAATAGACATCTCCAACATTTTTAAATTATCTTCCAGAGATTTTCTCTCTTTGGCTATATGTCCACCAACCTGATTAATACGGTTGGCAAGGGAGACGATAAGTTTATTTAGGTGCTCTTTGAAGTCGTTTAAGAATTCACGGCTTGGTAGTGTATCAGGTGCTGGTGGCTCAGTTGTCGCAACGAGCATCTCTTTGGTGGCCCCATCAATTTTTCTGGTTATGTTGGCTACAACTTCCCGAGATGATGTTTTGAGTCTATTGCTGCTGTTGCTGTCAAGATCACGGAAGGCTTTGGCTAGATTTTTCTCTAACCTGTCTCCAGATGACTTCATGTTTTGGAGTATCTCTTGGAAGGAATCAGCTCCGCTGGATGCGATGATCTCCTTGGTAGAATCTGCAACCGCCTCTTTGATACCAAGAGAGCTAGCTGCAACTACCTGCTGAACACCATCTGCCTCTTTTGCAATCACACCTTTAACTTCACCCAAACCTTCATAAACAGCCTTTTTAACCCCTTCTGAATTATCAGAAACTGTATCTTTTACCTCTTGATAACCCTCAGAAACGGCTCCTCTTATGCCATCAAAACCTGCTGATACGGCTTCAGTAATTCCATTAGAACCTTCATAAACAGCCGCTTTAATTCCATCATAGCCCTCTGAAACCACCGTATGGATACTCTCTTCCAATGAAGTTTTAGTATCCTCAGCAGATTCAGCTATACTCTCTTTTAAGCTGTTTGTCGTCTCTTGAGCAGACTCTTTAATGCTCTCTTTAAGAGTATCGGTTGCCCCCTGGGCTGCCTCTTTAATACCTTCACTTAGCGTGTCTGTTGTCCCTTGGGCTGCCTCTTTAATACCTTCACTTAGAGTATCGGTTGTCCCTTGAGTTGCCTCTTTAATACCCTCGCTTAGAGTGTCGGTAGTTCCTTGAGCTGCCTCTTTAATACTCTCATTAAGAGTGTTTGCAGTCTCTTGAGCTGACCCTTGAATACTCTCATTAAGAGTATCCGTTGTTCCTTGAGCTGCCTCTTTAATGCACTCATTGAGACTGTTTGCGGTCTCTTGGGCCGACTCTTTAATGTTTTCATTGAGGCTATTAGCAGTCTCTTGAGCTGCCTCTTTAATTATATCTTGTAGGTTGTTTGTAACCTCTTGACTGGAATCCCTAAAACCAGCTTGCAGAGAGTTTGCTACATCCTGACAAGACTCATTTAATTTTTCTGAAATTGAGTTTTTAATCTCATCAGTACTTTTTTGTATACCATGTGATGTTTGGGTCGCTAACTCTTCAATGGTTTCACTGATCATCTGTTGCTGTTGAGTTGCAATACTCTCTATGGCGTTTATAATTTCACCATTATTTACAGTGTTGCTTTCAGTCTCACCATACTTGGCTGCATTTGTAACCGCTTTTCTGATTGCTTCTGAACTTTCAGATACAGCACTGTTTATCTGCTCTGCTAAAGATTCCGTAATATCTTCTGCCGATTTTTGAATTTCATCAGATGTCTGTTTACTCAGCTCTTCTAAAATCCTGCTCATTCCAGCCTCTTGCTGGGTGGTTGCCTCCTTAATGGCAGATATTATCTCTTTGGGAGATGGTGCTTCGCTGTCAGAAAATGAGTCTTTAACCGCTTTTTTAACCGCTTTTTTAATGCCATCAGAGTTGTTATCTATAGCTCTATCAATGCTCATGGCAATAGAGTTGCTAAGCTCTTCGGCGGATACTTGAGGCACTTCTGCTGTTTTGTTCTCCAGTGTTTGCAGAATCTGTGTCATCAAATTTTCTTGGTTGGATGTTGTATCTTGAATAGCTGAAATAATTTCATCAGTACTTGGTGGTGGCTCTGACAGTGATACTGAATCCAAAGCTACCTCTGAAACTGCATCTTTAATGCTCTGGGAGTTCTGCTCCATGGCACTGTTAATAGAGTTGGCTATGGAGTCAGTTAAAGATTCTGTTACTGATTTGGTGATTGTCTCTGAAATGGAGTCGGCAATTTCTTGGGTCGATAGATCAGAGCCTTGATCTTTTTTTGCCTCAAGAGCACGGAGCATTTCGTTGATAATTGTCTCTTGGTTGGAGTTGGCACTACCAATAGCAGCTAGGATACCTTGGGTTGTTTGATCTTCATTGTCTGCCAACCTCGCCTCCAACGCCTTGAGCATATTATCCATCAAATTCTCTTGATTTGTGTTTGTCTTATCAATGGCGTTGATAACTTCTTGGGTCGATGGTGCATCATTGTTAGCAGCAAAAACATCTTTAGCCGCTTGGGTAACTGCCTCTTTTATATCTTGAGTAGATGGAGCATTGTTGTTGGCAGCAAAAATATCTTTAGCCGCTTGGGTAACCGCTTCTTTTATATCTTGAGTAGATGGAGCATTGTTGTTGGCAGCAAAAATATCTTTAGCCGCCTGGGTAACCGCCTCTTTGATATCTTGAGTAGATGGAGCGTTGTTGTTGGCAGCAAAAATATCTTTAGCCGCTTGGGTAATCGCCTCTTTTATATCTTGAGTGGATGGAGCATTGTTGTTGGCAGCAAAAATATCTTTTGCTGCTTGGGAAACCGCTTCTTTTATATCCTGAGTGGATGGAGCGTTGTTGTTGGCAGCAAAAACATCTTTAGCCGCTTGGGAAACCGCCTCTTTAATATCTTGGGTAGAAGGAGTGTTAATAGATGGAGCGGTGTTATTGGCTGTAAAAACATCGTTTGCAGCTTGGGTGATCGCCTCTTTAATATCTTGAGTAGATGGGGCATTGCTGTTAGCAGCAAAAATTTCTTTAGCTGCTTGGGCAACAGCCTCTTTTATATCTAGTGTTGATGGTCCATCATTGTTATTGGCTGTAAAAACTTCATTTGCAGCTTGGGTAATAGCCTCTTTAATATCTTGGGTAGATGGGGCGTTGTTATTAGCAGCAATAACATCGTTAGCCGCTTGGGTAACAGCTTCTTTAAT
>JADFZS010000300.1 GCA_015232405.1 Magnetococcales bacterium
CTTCAAAGATGGAGATTCCTCTTTAATGCTGTCAGGGAACTTTACAATTAATCATTATAATTGAAATATTTCCTAAAATGGCCGCCCAAACAAAACCAAATTAATTGCAATAAACTTATTTTGGTTTTGTTTTAACTGGAGACCGATGGATGTGTAAAGTAGTTTCAATTTCTTATAAAGAGGCAATAGGTAATGACAGATGGCCCCTGCAAATTGTTCAGGACACATTTGCTTTTGGGGAAGATGTACCCCTACGAATTCTGAGCCGGAATACGTTGCTCAACGGGGATTTGACTTCATTGCTGGGCGTTTCAAATGATAAGATCGATGATACGTTGGCAGAGCTTGAAAGTCGGCATGCCTTTCCGAGAGTTGATGAACATTTAGGTACACTACCCAACTTTTTATTGAAGGAAGGTGAAGCCCCTCATGTTTCCATGCCACCTTGGCAATTTCCCATAAATAACAAATCATTACAATTAGCCCTTCAAGAGTTAGAAGGTGCGGTCTGGACTACACAGGCGAGCAATGCGTTTCTATTGTTTCGGGAATTCCGACATTTGCCTGAGTGGCGACTCTGGGAGATCGTTTGGCTGCGCCGAGCTATGTCGAAAGAGTCTAAGGATGGCGTATGGAAGTTTGAACACGCGTATGGGATACCACATGCTCTCCTGGTCTGCAGGACTTCTCCAATGGCGCCCGATGATCAGGTCATAGTGGCGGGACCGCTCTTTGCCCCTTATAGGCGACATGTGGGGGGTGAAATCGAAAAAATGCGCGTTCTCCCCGCTATTCAGCGATATGTTGGGTTCATGGAACAATGTGAACCTGTAACACCGGAACGTGAGGAGCGGCTTCTCCTGTTTTCGCAATTCCATCAGCCAGTTTCACATACTAGCTTGCACCGACGATCGGAGATAATCACGCTGGCTTTCCAAAAATTGATAAATCTTCAGCTTCCTACGGGGCATCGGGAATTTCGGCAATGCGATCATGCTAACATTGGCGAATGGATTTTGCTGATTGTTAATTGGGAACGGAAGCCTCCTTTTAAACTTATCGTCCAAAATGGATTACAAAGACCTTCTAGTGGCACGTTCCCATGGGAGTATATTTTTGTCCGCTTGGACCACTCTATTTCAAGTAGTGCTGTAGCACATGATGCTTATAATGATGCCAACATCCATTCCAAATCTTTAACAAACATTCCACTAATCAAAGACTTGTTGCCCTACAACTGGCTCGAGGTACATTTTGATAGGAGGGCTGGATCACTAACTCCGCTGAAACTGCTTCCTGCCGAAAAAGTAGAGGCCAGTTGCTCAATGTCTCCCAATTTCTTTGTTGCCTTAAAAGAAGGTGCTGACATCAGCAATAATGACTTATTTGAAAGTATTTTAGTAGATCTAGAGGATGAGTTTTTAGATTTCACAGGCTACACAGATTCACGGAAAAAAGCATATGAAACCAGCTTGTTGAGCCTAACCCAAGAATGGATGAAAGAACTGTTTGGTTCAGTTATTGAACAGACTGAGTTTTCGGAAGAAAATATCTCCTATAAAAGCATATGTACCCTTTTGAATGAACTGGTATCTTCAGATTATGCAACCATATACCGCTATGACTACCCCAAAAGTGTTCTAAAGTGTTTGGGGTTTCACGATTCTTCACCAAAGTCCGACCCTTTAGTTGCCGAAAATGCCCCCCTGTTTACCATTACTGGAATCGACCAAAGAAATAGGTCGCACTCTGTGTGTTACCGCGCCTTTGATCATGGTAAACCTTGTTTTGTTCGTTCCTTTGATCCTGTAACCAAGAAGACGGATCCTATGGGAGGCAATTTGCTTCCAGCCTCTGAGAACCTGCCTTCAGTGCGTAGCGGTATTTCAGTTCCCATGCAGATCTACGGGCGTTCCTGGGGGGTCATGGAAGCTCTAGGTCTTCGCCCATACCAATTTCGTTGGGCGGATCAAGGACTCACCAAACAACTTAGTGATGCAACTTCTCCATTTCTATACAATCAATTCCTGCTAACCCGACTACATCAAATCAATCGGCTTTTTTTTAGTGAATTTCTCAAAGAGGATAATTTGCTGAACACTATTTGCGAACATTTATCCTCTATTCTTCTCAGCCAGGGAGCGAGTCTCTGGATACGAGATCCTTATCAACTGAATCGTTATTATTGCCGTGGGGTTTTCAACCGTCCGGATATCGCTGGGCAACTGCTGAGGGATCCCAAGAGTATCTGGTTTGACATGCAAGATCGAGATAGTGTATCGGCCCAGGTAGTGACAACAGGAGGAACCCCATGGATGCAATTTGCTCTAGAGGCAGATAAAATGCAATATCTATGGCAAAGATCCTTTCCACTTCAATCAATTCAGTTAGCCTCACAAAAAGTAAATCATTTAACCGTTATTCGGATAGGGTCATCAAACAATGCAATTGCCTCTCTGTCTCTTTACAACTATAAAGATGCCAAGGAAAAAACATGCTATTCTTCTGACTGGGATGGTCTAATTCGCTTTGTTTCTGGTTATATTGGACTCCTTCTAGAATCTTTTAGCAGTCAACAAAATATAGAAAAAGTACGGAGAGAATATATAGAGCATGAAATTAAAAATAAGGTGACACTGCTAGAGGTGCGTGGGAAAGAACTAAGCCGAATGGCCCGCAAATATGAATATTCTACGCTCATTACTAAGAATCATCGGTTTGGGTTGGTACTCAAAGATTTAAACAGTTACACCAGCTCTCTGAAAGATACCCTTGAGATGTTGACAGCCGAAAATTTAAATCCAGCTATTCCCGCCAGCAAAAACCCAATAATTGTTGGTGCTGAGCGAAGAAAAAAACGGTCTCCAAATATATTTACCTTGTATAAGGTTTTTCAAGAATCACTTGGGCTTGTATATGGCATGACACGAAAAAATATTCATTCGAGGCCAAAAGTACTTAACGAAGACATGGTCAGATCTGTTCGTATTGTAATGGATCAAGAAAACTTAAGGTTTATAATTGACAATCTTTTGAGTAATTCACTGAAGTACGGTGACCAAAAAATTGGAATTATGTGCAACTTCGAGAAGTTAGCTTATGGTATATCGTTCAGTGTTCGTAATGCCTCACCATGTTTACAACCTGGTGAAAAATATCGGGTTACTGAGGATAGATTCCGGGGATCTTGGGCTGAAAAAATTAGTCCAAGAGATGGTAAGGGAATGGGATTGTTCCTTGTCCGATCTATATGTGAGATGTATGGAATGGGTTTTTCATATGATACTGAACCATTGAAAGATGATATTTGCTGGCATATTCAGACTGTGACCCTGCCTGAAAACCTCCTCGAACTTAACGATTGGCGATAATCATGTCGAAAAAATCCGGTAAAAAGAACCCAAACAATTTATCATTTAGGCGCATTCTGTGGCTTGAGGACCGTCCTGACACTATTGGAGCAGAAGCTGAATATATCGATGCCATGCCGAATTTAAAGTTGGAATTATGTCCATCTCTAACTGAGCTGTACAATAATCTCCAACAGTGGGAGACAGAATCTGAAACCTACCCTGTGGCTGCAATTATACTTGATATACAAGTATTTGGAGCAACATCTCTACAGCCATTTATCAAGGACAGGCCAATACAATTTTTACCGAATCAAGCTGGGCGCATGCTGGCAGAGCATGTGTTGCGTGAGAAGGGTTCCAAATATAGAGATATACCACTACTCTTCTTTACGATTCAATCTATCAGTCAACGTGACAAGATATTTGTTGAAAAATTGAATAATCGAGGGGAAAGCGTCCAATGGATTGAAAAACGCTCTAGCTCTGTTGAGCCAATGCCTAGTTTCGTCGAATGGGTTGAAAAGTTATCTAGTGCTCTGTCCAGCTTAAAATGATGGATACAGCTTTTTCAGTTTCACCCTGGCATCTTCTGTCGTGAACTGCCAGTTGGTTTTCATTTCCCGTTGGTTTCGATCCAGCTCCCAGGAGGCCACTTCACGTTTCAGAAAATCCATGGAATCTATTCTCCTATCAAGGCACTGCCTATGAAGTACGCTCAGCTCAATCTCAGTCATATTCAGCCAACTACCGTGCTCAGGCGTATAGTGGATCTCCAGCCGATCGGTAAGGCGCTTTGCTTCCTCTGGCGGGAATGCTTCATAGAATGATGCAGGGCTATGTGTG
>JADFZS010000301.1 GCA_015232405.1 Magnetococcales bacterium
AATACCTTTTTCATACTCATAAACTGTACTTTCACCAGCCTGCTTTGAATTTGAAAACTGTATCAGTTTGAATATGCTAGCATAATATGGCCTTTTATTTGTTAGAGTTTTTGATATTTTCTTACCTAGCCATTCATGTTTATTTTTTTATTTCTAAGGTTGAAAAAATATTCTCAGCAAATCAATCATTATAATTCTTGTTAAATTTTTAATCGTTTCTTGACATACTATCATGCTTGCAGGTATTAAAGTATAAAACCTTAAAACATTTTTAATAGATTTCAGGCTTCTTTCAATGTCAAGTAGTTTAGGGCTATATCCGTGTTAGAAATAATAAAACTTAATAAACATAGAACACTGTTTACTTTTATAATAATGCTTATGTTTATTACTAATATCAACCATGCTAATGCTGATAGTATCGTCTGGAAAAATATAACAATTACAAAAACTACACATGAGGAGGACATAAGGACGCTATTAAGTGATTTCCTTGAAAAAAATGGCAATAACGTATTTTTTGGCCCAGATGTAGAAGGGAAGGTCACATTTGAGTTCAGCGACTTGCCTATAAGATTCGCAGTAAAAAAAATATTGGAAGAACACAATCTATTTTACATGTATGAGCCAATAACAAAAACAGTCTCAATATACCATAAAAACCCACCTGTTACTGATATATATATCCCAAAATTCAGCAAGATAAATACAATAACAACAACCTTGGGTCGACATGGATTGCTCAACAATTCTGTAGTTGTTAAAAGTGACGTATTAACCAACTCAATATATCTACATGGAAAAAAAGACAAAGTTGATAAATTAAAAACAATAATTAACAACATTGATGATGCAGTAAGAATAAAAGCTGAAAAGGAAATAGAAGCAAAACGTTTATTGGAGGATAAAGAGCGTCAAAAGAAGAAGTTAATACAGACAAATCTTATAGTTGAAGTCATACCTCTTCAATATGCCAATGTAGGAACAACAACATCAACATTTCAGGGTGAAGAGGTAACTGCTCCTGGTATAATAGAATCCCTTAAAGCATTTACAGTATATTTTAAAAAAGAAACAAAATCTGATTCAGACACAAAAAAAGATGCAACTGACAAAGAAATAAGTCAAAACCAAGAAGAGCCTGAAGGCACACCCCGAATAACAAAAGATCTGCGAACAAACTCAATAATTGTTCAAGGAACTGTTGAACAGGTTAACAATATCAAAGAGGTAATAAGCAAGCTGGACAGGCCAGTACCTTTGATTGAGATTGAGGTTATGATCATTGATGGTGTTGCCAACCTATCTGAACAGTTAGGTGTTCAATGGGGTATCAACTCAAATATCACTAACAGTGCATCTACCCTAGAACCAGCATCAAATATTGTAACTACTGGAGTGTTAAATCAAATCGCAATCAACCCTTCTGATAGTACAACAAGCTCTACATCAGACTCTACTGTTGTTCAGCTTGCTTCCACAGTGGGTGGATTTGGAGGTGGCTTTATCTATCAAGGTGACCGTACAGTTTTGGATGCAACCCTTAACGCACTTGCAGCAGACAACAAACTACAGACCATAGCATCACCAAAAATAGTTACCATCAACAACCAAGAAGCCAAGATATCCAACACAAATAATATTAATTTTGTCCTCACTACAGATGAGGGAAACAGGGCCGATATTCAGACAGTAAGCACAGGAGTAAATTTGAATATAACTCCATCGGTAATTTTGAGTAAAAATGGCGGTAAAGACTCTGTGCGTTTGGAAATAAATGCTGGAAACTCAACTCTTGGAGCAATAGAGGTCACTTCTGTATTAACAGATAACCAAGAGATATTGACCAGTGTTGTTATACCTGAAGAGACAACGTTTATTATAGGCGGATTATTTAACACCAGCAGGGTGGAAGGTGAGTCAGGAATACCTTTTTTTAAAGATATTCCATATTTAGGTAGGCTTTTTAAAACTAACACATCCCACGAACAAAAAAGAGAGACTATCTTTTTTATAACACCAAAAATTATCCGACAAGATGAGATAAAAATGGATCTATCTGGCAGGCAAATGAAAGAGTACATGGATATCAAAAAATATAATTATGAAAAGGATAAACAGACCATTCAAAACAAGAGTCCGCTTATAAAGTTCCCCAAAGATAGTTTTGAAGATGAGGGTTAAGAGTTTAAAATTATGTACCGTCATCTAATCACTTTTAATTGGGTATTGGGCAGCGTTTTTTTTGTTATTGCCATATTTTATTCTAAGTACAATGACCATAAAATTGAAAACAAAAATAAATATGCAATACAAATAATTGAAGAGATTTATAAAATTGAAAAATTGCGTGAAGAGAGTGGCAAAAAATATATATATTTTGATTTAGGAGAAATACCAAGTTCACTTCATAAAATTGTTAGTGTTGAAAGGTATAAAGAGGCTGGTTTTGTATATGAGGTGAAACAAGATGATAACGGCGGAAAACTGGTTATTCGAGCACATGCTAGTGATGACAGCATATTAAATGGAGAGCTACCGCCAACAACTCATTCTCTAATAAAAAATATAAAAGATGGGAAAGTAATTCGGAGTTATGAAGAAAAAAACATCACAAAATCTGAGGCATCAAAATGATTGTACGTTCATTTAGCATTACATATAGCATGAATTTATTTTATAGATTTTTTGTACTACTTATTTTGTTTGGACTGTTTAGCGGCTGCAAAATAGTTTACCAGCCTGTAGCTAAAACAGTACCCAAGGAAGGACCGATTGTAAACCTTACCCTAGAAGATTTGGATCCTGGTCATATTAAGTGGCATAAAGGGGATCAATGGGAATATAGCGATGGTTATACATTAGAGGTTGTTGAAATCAAAGAAAACATAGCTCGACTAGAAAGAGTAGATAAAGGTGATTCTATTGGTAACTGGGTTGAGCGAGACGGATTTTTTAAGGCTGGATCAAAAACAGGAGATACTTTTAATAAAACAGTTTTTCGCTATCCAGAACCTTCTGGACTGTTTCCTCTGGTTGTCGGTAAAAATGTCTCTTTTAAAAGAGAGTTCCTAAGTTCAGAGAAGGAAAAAACAGTAGGAACAAAAAAGCAACCCTCCACCAAACAAGAAAAACAGCTCATGGTGCATCAATCAACTTGGAAGGTTATTGGACAGGAGAAGATAACTGTACCTGCAGGTGTTTTTAACTGCTGGGTTTTGGAATGGAGAACAAGGAGCACTTTGCGGGATTGGAGCGGCTACGAAAGATGGTGGTACAGCCCCAAAGTAAGAAACTATGTACGTCTGGAGTATAAATATGGAAAAAAACCAGCTTCATCTCGGGTGTTGATGAAATATAAAACTATCCCAGAAATACATACCTCTAATAGTAATGGATAGGGGTAGCACAACTAATTAACAACATGAGAGGGAATACATGGATATTCATAAATGGTTTAGCGACAAAACCATAACTATAAATAAATATTTCAGGCAACTAGGCTTTACACTAATAGAGATGATGGTAGTTGTGGTTATCATAGCCATTTTAGCAGCCATTGGGCTACCTAGAATGGTGGCTTTTATTCGAACTGCTGAGACATCAGAACCAGTCGAACAGGCTGGTCGTATGGTTAAGGCTATTCGTGGCTACGTGGATTCACGTTACCGAATAAATCCTGCCATACTTTCAAACGCAATATCTCCTGACCAGAAAGGTAACTTAAGTGCATTCACAGATAATGTAGCAGCTGAAAATAGCATAACAAGCATAATACCTCACATTGTTATACCCGAAAATAGTAAATTTGACTATGAAATTGATATGTTGATTGATGCTACAGCTGACCCAGACATTATTGCTGTATGCATAAAGGCTTGGCAAGTTGATAATGCAGGGGCATCGGCGTTGGACCAGGATCCCGACAAATATATCCTGTACTCCAGTAAAACATCAGATTCAGTTGCATGGGAAAACAATGTCTATCGTGCCAGTTACATTGATCCAAAAATTCCTCCCGTTGCGGGTGGGTACTGTACCGCTGCTGGTGAAGCAACAACTGTTAATCAAGATCCAATTACTCCTTAAATTTTAATTATTTATATTCATTACTAATTAAGGTGTTATACCAAAAATGCAAGACGATACAA
>JADFZS010000302.1 GCA_015232405.1 Magnetococcales bacterium
ATATGAAGCGTGGCAAGTACAAAAGGGAAAGCATAAGGGCCAATTGGTCCTTATGTGAAAATGATATCTCAATCGCCCAAGCCGCCGAGAAGCTCAACGCGTCAGGCTGCACAGTTGGCTATCCATCTGGCCCGCCGTTATCAATCTGATTTAGAAGATGTTGGCTTGGTCACATTTGAAATGGCACTATGCGTTTCGCTCCCCAAAACGGGGGAGCGCCTTTTTTTAGAACTTTTTTGGCTCGTTTTACAGTTCCTGTGGATATATTCAGCTTTTCGGCTGCTTGGGCAATTGAGGTTGGAACAATTGTTCCAGTTCCTACCATATGTAAGAGGACTGCACGAAATTTTGCGCTGTCTGTTGCCGTCGCACTTCAGAGGGTAGCGTTTGAAGTGCGACTCTTCCAAGAAAACTTCGTTTTAGCTTCCGCAATATTTTGCGGAAGCAAAGCACAACCTCATGTCAGCCAGTACCCAGCATCATTTTAAAAAGAGCCATCCCTGCCCGTTAGTTGACTATGATTCACTGGGGGTACGCACTGAACGCGCACCTCATGTGATTGATGAGGGGTGTTTCTCCGGTAGAGGAAATCTCTACACCTTTTAAAGGCGGCAAACTCTTTTTGAAGTATCCCCCATTTTGGGGAATACTAACAAAGTCTTGATTCTCAAGGAGTCCATATTGATTGTGAGGTGGCAGTCTTTCATGGTCACATTTTGACGATAGCCAATTTTGGCAATCGTCAACACTCCAGACGCACCAGACTACTACGGATGATACCGGGTTGGGTTGGATTTGTGATGGTTGTCTGCTGTGACGGGTATGTGATCGGATGGGAGTGTGAGTTTCGCGCCCACCTTCATACTGCTGGCGGGGGTACTGTGGCGGCAAGTGCATAGAGAGCGGTTGGTATGAAATCCGTCATTGTGATGGTTTGACCGAATCTCTTAGCCGCACTCTTTCTCACTTGATGTTATGGTTCTGAGTTGTTTGTTTAGCTCCTTTGACACGCCTCTTGGTGGTATCTTCGGTTCAATACAGGCATCTAAAAGCTGTTCATCTGTAACCTTTGCTCCTCCAAAATCAGCATTTGAAATATTTGAATCATAGAATTTTGCACCTTCCAATTTTGCGCAAAAAAGAATGGTGTTCCTCATACATGCCCGTGAAAAGTCAGCCCCTTTTAGCTCTGCTTCAAAAAAATCAGCATTATCAAGTTTTGCTCGATAAAGACTAACCTTACCGTTGAGTATGGCATTGTGTAATCTGGATTTCCGAAGGTCTGCTTTATAGAGGTTGGCCCCGGAAAGGTTTGCGTCCTTAAGGTTTAGATCACTTAGGTTTGCATTAGTTAGGTCTAGTTTCACATCCTTATCAGAATCCCGTCGACAAATTACGGTCATTGCGGCTTGTACTGCTATTCTTTCAGAAGGTGGCTCTCTTGAAGCGTTATTATCCGGGTCTTTGCTTTCTGGAGCTGGAGAATGATCTTTTACAAATACACAAAGCAATTCATAAACAGTCCTGTGGTACGTTTTAGGATCTTCTATTGCGATTCTCTCCAAAGCTTTGATGCCGCCTATTTGGATCGTGCGTTTATCATGCCCCAGTAATTCCACCGCCTTGGAAAAACGATCCGTCAAGTGGCCTTTTTGGGTCAACGTTTCCAAATTTTTTGAGGTTTGAGCCTGCTTGATTGCGGCTTCGGCAGAGCGATTTGCCGATACAGTCCTCCACAGGAGTAAACACAAACCAGGAAGTGATATAATAACCAGTCCAAGATTACGGATATCTTCTGAATTTTTCGCCCAAAAGCTGTAGGTTGAAAAATGTTCAGGAGTAATTTTAAACAAAGAGAACGCTACCAGAACCACGATCATCAGCCTTATTCCTGGATCTGGAACCTCCCAAACAGATTTTATCTTATTCCAAATATCTCCAAGAATCTCAATCATGAATCAACCCGATCTTTCAACTCTTTACCTGCCTTGAAAAAAGAAACTCGCTTAGCTGGGATCGTCACCGCCTCTCCGGTCTTAGGGTTACGGCCCTCTCTGGCTTTCCGATCCTTCAGGCCAAAGCTACCAAAACCGCGCAACTCAACACGCTGTCCACGCTCCAGAGATGCAGTGATCTCCTCCAACACGGTATCAACCATAATGGCAGCTACTTCATTTTGCATGCCGGTTTGGTCAGCCAGTTTTTTTATCAATTCTGATTTAGTCATGTCTGCCTCAGTTCTGAAGTGCCTATCAGGTAGCTATCGGATATATCTGCTATTTTCTTGAGAATGCACAACCCATTTTGCATGACCTCCGCTTGGCATAGACACCAGGCAACCAGAATTTTCTAGTATTTCTATTACGTTAGTTGGTGTTTTCTTTGAAAAATGGCTAAATCGGGCACTTCCCAGTTTTGAGGAGCGGTTGAAACTATAACGAAATCTTGATTGTAGTCTTTATCGACAACCTCCGCAAAATTGCGGTGAGTAAATTCTGGGTGGCCACCATAGGTCAAAAGGTTCAGATTTTAAATCCAACCCTTTTGCACCCTGGCAGGTTTCTGCTGTTCTGACACCTTGCGGTAAGGCGGAACCCTTTCGGATTTCAAGTCCGAGGGGGTCAATGCACCCTGGTCGGTTCCTGCTTTCCGCATTACCATCATGCAGCATAACCATCGGGCAACCCGAATTTATTAGAACTGCCAAAGCGTTACGAGAGATTTCGGTCAAAAAACGGCTGAACTGGGCAACCCGAATTTTTTTGCTAAAGAAATGAGTTGCTGCTTTTGGCAGCATCTTGCCCGTTTGGCTTGGTGCTGAATATTCAGACAATCCAAAATTGGATTTTCTAAATTTTTAAGACACTTGCAAGCCATCAATTTGATGTATGAGGACAGCGCAATTTTGCGCTGTCTGTTGCCCCGCACTTCAAAGGGTCACATATCAAGTGTGATCCCCCACCAAAAAAGCGAAAGTCCCGATAAAATAGCCGCAACGCTCGCCAAAACTGGCAATCGTCAACCCAGACCGGCCTGGATCGCCAGACAGGACAGACGAACCGTGGGCGGGATTGGAGCCTTACCAGTGGCGTATTTGTTTATCTGGACGGTGGTATATCCCAGCTTTTCGGCCAGGGCTTTCTGTTTTATGCCCGAATTTTTCAGCCATGATTTAAACTCAATGGCGGTCATGGTATCGCCAGACAAGAGAGTTCCCTGTTCCCGTGCAAGGTGATAAAGCGTGTCCCATATCATGATGATATCACCCGGCCAGCAAAGAGTTTGTCCATCATTGAGGATGGCACACTTGGCAAAGAATACCGGGTCTTTCATAACAGCCATATTTTTTCTCTTGGCTATTTCATCCGCCATATCGACAATGGCATGTTCCCCACTTGAGAACACGACATGAATTTTTTCTCCCCCTGGTAGTGGTTCCGCTTTGACAAGAGAAAGGTCTTTTTCAAAAATATCGTCCTTCATAATGGCCTCCATCAGCCGTTAAGCTCGTTGTAGATTTTGATAAGTTTGGCACTGTTTGCCTTTACCCAGTTAATTGCCTTATTTGCGCCTTTGGTATTACCTTTTGTGCTGAAATCAATCAAAGAAATGGAAATCCTAACACCGCCGCCAATGATGTGAGCGTGAGGGGGACCATGGTCGGGCTGACCTATTACGATGATTTGGTTTCCAATTTTTTTGACGTTTCCCATAATCCCTCTCCGTTGTTGATGTTGAATACAGTATATTAAACTGAGTTATACTTATCAAGGGAAAAACGTATCAATATTTAATTAGAATGTATTTTTGTTCGTGGGTGTGCCGGTCAGACTGCATTGACCGGAATTTCGGTGATTGAACAGGCTGGGAAGTTCGCCCCATGGTGGGGCGTATTCTGTTTATATTGGTGTTTTTCTGCGTTTCCAAGCAGATGGGGTTGCCGTCCCTGGCACCCAAAGACTTACCCGGCTAAGATATTCCAAATTTGCCGATCTGTAAGCGTAAACTCCCGGGCCAGCTCACCAACAGCTATACC
>JADFZS010000303.1 GCA_015232405.1 Magnetococcales bacterium
GAACTGCTGACCTTCCCCCCCTCGGTAGAGCGGGACACCATGCTAAAATTGGCCGATTTTGCCGTAGATCGCAATTATTGACTTTCCAACCGCCCAAAACGGGTATATAAAAAACAAAATATTGCCCGGGGCGTGTCAAAACACGCAAACTTCAACACGCCCCAAACCACGTCGGGGTGTGGCTCAGCCTGGTAGAGCACTGCGTTCGGGACGCAGGGGTCGTGAGTTCAAATCTCGCCACCCCGACCAACACTTGCTATACTAATCAACCGTTTACATTTATTTAGCTTCCCCTTTAGGTATGGTTAATATTACTTCTAAACCTCCTTCGGGGCGGTTGCGAAGTAGTAGTTCTCCGCCATGAGCGCGAACAATGTTGTGGGCAATGGATAGTCCAAGACCGGTGCCTCCAGTTTTCCGATTTCTGGAATCTTCCAACCGTTTGAATGGGCGCAGAACAGTTGCCATATCCTCCTCAGGGATTCCCGGACCTTGGTCAGACACTGAAATTCGTAATCTGTCTCGGTGAAGAGTGGCCTTAACACGAGACAGTTCGCCATACTTTACGGCATTCTGAATTAAATTTGACAATGCCCGGCGAAAACTCTTGCCCATCAACGGAAAGGCTGGGATGTCGCTACATTGGATCTCAACATCATGGCCCATTTCTCGCCATGATTCCTGTAACTCTTCTAGTAAGGAAGGAATGTCAGCCAATCGAATCTCCTCCATTCCTTCTGAACCTTGGATATAATCCATAGCCTCCTTCGTCATGCCTTCCATCTCATCCAGGTTACGTCGTAAGGCATTTTTAAGCTCCTCATCCTTGAGCATCTCTACCCTGAGGCGCATACGTGTCAGGGGAGTTCCCAGGTCATGGGAAACTGCTGCTAACATGGCACTGCGTTCATTAATATATTGAACCAATCGGGCTTGCATGGCATTGAAGGCATTAACCACTTCCCTTACCTCTGTTGAACCGGACTCTGTTAGGGCAGGACGGCGAGGATCTTGTCCAAGAGACCGGGCAGCCCTGGCTAATCTTGCAAGGGGTTGTGTCGTCAATCGAATTGCCAAAATCGAAAATGTGGATACCACAACGAACAGAATGGCAATAGACCAAAATAGATGCCACGGCCAGACGAACGCCTCGTTGGGTAGGTGGTTATGAAACTCTATCCAGTTTCCTCCAGATAGTTGGGTTTTGGCAACAAAAGATACACCTTGTGGTTGCATATGTTGCATCATGGCCATATGTCCGGGATGGTGTTTCATTCCATTTAGAGGTGAGTCAGAAAATTTGGGCAGTTGAGTTAAATAATCAGAGGTTTGCCCAGCTTGATCCAGCTTGATCTCAACCTGTAGTGGACGCTCTTTTCCAAGAAAGCGGCGAATCAATTTTTCCAGATGAAGGGATCGCTCATCATTTTGAGAAGTTGTTTCCAGCTTTGATAGGCGTTTACGTATACGTACAAATTGGTGGGGGGTTTCAAGAATGTCAGCAATATTTTTTTGTTCCTGGACTGGGAGAGGATCTAGAGTCTGAACTATGTCTGCAAACCGTTCGGCAGCTTGCAGACTGCCCATATAGGAGACAGCTTGATTGCGGTCATAAAGATGGATTGCTGCACTTGATATGAGAGACAGCAATACTCCGCCAAATAGAATCCAAACCAGTTGACCGGCAAGTGACCGGGGCCAAGGTCGCCAATTCATATCGAATCCACCCGACATTCCAAGACATAACCCTTGCCCCAAACCGTCTTGATGATCTTTGGCTTTTTGGGATCATCTTTCAACCTTTTTCGTACCCTACCTATCTGCACGTCGATGCTACGCTCAAATATAGAGGACTCTCGGTTACGGTAGGCTTCCATTATTTGATCGCGGTTCAATACTTCGTTGGGATGTTTCAGGAAGGTCAGCAACATGATGAACTCACCAGTGGTCAGGGTGACATCCACATTTTCAGATGAGGTCAGCCGTTGAGCCTTTACATCCAATCTCCATCCAGCAAATTTAAATTCATTCGCCTCTTTAGCTTCAGTCTCTCTGGGCATGGCGCGAGAACGGCGCAGGACACTACGAATTCGCGCCAATAGCTCCCTGGGGTTAAATGGTTTTGGCAGATAGTCATCCGCCCCCATTTCCAAACCGATTATCCTGTCAGTATCTCCTCTTCGGGCGGTTAGCATTATCACTGGGATAGCAGACCGCTTGGGATCCAGACTTAAACGTTTGCAAATAGTCAGACCATCTTCTCCCGGCAACATGATATCCAGGATGATTATATCCACCTGATCATCTTTATCCAATGCGGTCCACAAGCCGGCACCATCACCAACGGCTCTAACAACGCAACCATTCTCATGTAGATATTCTTGCAGCAGTTCACGTGTCTCCTGGTCATCTTCCACAACCAACACTCTATCCTGTTCAGACATAAGCACTACTCCCACCGATTCCGTTGCAATCAAAGTTTATGGATATGAAACACGGATCCATCCATTTCTCCAACCAAAAAAGTGTAACCGAAATATGACTGGATGGATTTGTTAATACTGAATTGCTACTCCAAGCAAGAGATGCAATGAAATATGACCCTTGCAATAAAGTTCCATCCAAATGTGAAAAGCAGTTTATCAAGTCACTCTTTTCTTACAATAAACATCTTTTAAAAACGGGCAGTTCCAGGCAAGATGGACACCAACTAAAGAAGGTTTGCTAATTAACCAATAATGAGGATTGCCATGAGTATTCATAACACCCACTTGGTTACAAGGATCTTGAAGGTCTCGGAAATGGTCTGTGTTGAATGCGAAAAAATTATCGGTGAAGCATTAACCATGCTGGATGGTGTTAGCAAAGTGAGCTCGAATTGGAAGAAGGGATTGGTTATGGCCTCCTACGACCTACAAAAAACCCGTATCCAAGAAGTGGAAAAGTTGCTTTCTGATATTGGCTATCCACCAAGCAATGGCTTTATAGCCCGTAAAAAACTGGATTGGCTCCATTTTATAGAGAAGAACGAAGTGGATAATCTCAAGCATGTTGGACATTGCTGCAGCAAGCCCCCGGTTGGGGCATAATAATTAACTGTTTTGGAGGCAAAAAATGGGAAAAAGTGGATCAAAAAATAAGTTAAAACAAGACAAATCCAAAAAGGGGAAAAAAGCGTTAAAGGAGCGGATTTCCATTTTGGAGGAAAAACTGGCCGCTCTGGAGACGCAGGTTGGAGACCAACTGGAGCAGCTTTCTGAAAGAAACGCAGCATTACTCAGGAAAACAGGTTGATAACAACCGGATCCTGGCCGGGTGGGTGGGCTAAAATAGCTCACCCGGATTTTGCGCAAAGAGATAAAATTATGTGGAGAAATCAACAATGGACAGCCTGGCATTTATCCTTGAAAACCCTGCGGTTCTTCACCCCATGGCAGTCCATTTACCAATTGCCTACCTGGTTACGGCACTGTTTATTGAGATACTGGGATCCGTTTCAAAAAGGGAGCATCTCAAGGTTTTTACCGAATGGATGGTTTATCTGGGGGCAGTTACGGCAGTAGTGGCTGCCGGAGCCGGTTGGATCGCCTCTGAAAGCCTGGGACACGACTCCCCCGGTCATGATTTGGTTCACCTCCACCGGGATTTCATGGTGAGCATGACGGTGGGATTGGTTCTGACTGCCCTGTCCTTGTTCTTTTTTAAAGTTTTCCGCAACGGTTCAATGCGAAAAGGATTGCTGCCCATTTTGGTCTTTTTGACAGGAATCATGTTCATAGGGGCCGATAAAGGAGGGCAACTGGTCTACAAGCATGGTACGGGAGTCAATCCGGCGATCATCAAGACTCCAGATAATGGTGCAAGTGCAGGACACCATCACGATGGAGAGGAAACCGTTGATCACCATGCTGAAAAAATCGTTGATCACCATGCTGATAAAACCACGATTGATTATCAGCATTATGGGGCACAAAACCGAATGATGCCTACTTCCAATGAGCCTCTTTTACACCAGGAAACTTTGGG
>JADFZS010000304.1 GCA_015232405.1 Magnetococcales bacterium
GGAGATTGTGCAGGGCGAATTTAACAAACCTATTTTTCAAACCACCCCCTATCGTGACCGTGCCTGCCCCGATGCCACCGGTAACGGCAAATTATTGGTCAGGGTTCGTGGTGACATCAGCAGGGTTCCCCTGGGTCCAGACAAATCATACCGTTATACCCATGAGTTTGCAGGCAGACGGATCTATTGGGTGCCAGAGGAATATCTGCCATAAAATGAACTTTTATGATCCGTAAGAGTAAAAAGTCGCCCAGGGGAAGATATCAATTTTCCCCAATGGAAAAAAAGGCCGTTATAACTAAGTTTATAAAATCTAGATTGCCCAATCTTTTGCATCTATTGGCAGTGGTTGGCGGCATTATTGCCAGTGTCGGTTTGGCTTGGTATTTTTTTATCCATGAGGCGGAGCGTTCACAGCCTGAAACATCACCATTGACCCAGCCAGCACAACCTGTACAAAACAGGGTGGCCCAAAAAAGCCCCACTGCCAGCCCACAACAAGCGGCCAGGGTGGCGGTCACGTCGGAAAAAATGGTCACTCTGTGGATAAACAGCTTTCCAAGAGGGGCGGCGGTAATCCTGAGCGGTAAAAAAATTGGCACGACCCCAATGACCATCCCGCAGATTGCGGTAGGAAGCTACAGCATCAAAATGGAAAAGGTCGGCTATATTCCCGTGGCAACGGCCTTGGAGTTGCAGGATGATACGATAGTCGACTTAAGTCTCGAAAATTATTTAAAAGATGAGATTTTATCACAGTTTAGGCAACCCGCCGCCAACGTGGACGCAACCGGGGCGGTGCCTCCATCCAAACGGGCCTCAGACCAAACAACCCCTGCATTATCGGTAGCCCCACTTTCTCCACCTTTGCAGGCCGAAAGCAAAAAAGTGCCGATAAAGGCGGGTCTGGATGCTAGTCGGGAAGAGGCAAAATTGGTTCCGGCTCCCGTTGTGGAAAAGCAGCAGCCAACTCCACCGGCGGCTGTTATTCCGACCACCACAAATACAACTTTGGCGGTAGCCGCAGGCAAAAAGATGGTCAAGGGGGCGGGTGGGGTTTGGATAGAACCCAACTCCGGCATGGAGTTTGTTTTGATTGGTGGTGGCTGTTTTTCAATGGGCAATAATTTTGGTGAGGAGGATGAAAAACCGCTCCATAAGGTCTGTATTGATGATTTTATGCTGGGTCGCCACGAAGTTACCCATGGGCAGTGGCAGCGGATAATGGGCGAAAAATATAAACATGCAACCTTTGCCGCGGTTGCCGATCACCCCCTGGATTCCGTCTCCTGGTCCGATGCCATGGCATTTATAGAGCGGCTTGATTCTTTAAGCGATGCCAAATTTCGCCTTCCGTCCGAGGCAGAATGGGAGTTTGCCTGTCGGGGAGGGGGAGACGATCAATATCAATCCGGTAAGCTTATTGCTGCCGGACAAGCCAATTTTAGCTCACGATCTGTGGCCCCTGGTCAACGTCCTGCAGCCAAAAGCCCTAAAGGCCCGATTCCGGTCGGCTCCTTCAAGCCCAACAAGTTTGGTCTTTATGATATGCACGGCAACATGTATGAGTGGGTTTCAGACTGGTATGTAAAGGATTTTTATCAAAACTCACCGACCAAAAACCCTCTAGCCCAAGAGAGTAGCAGCTTTTTACACATTTTGCGTGGCGGTGCCTGGTACAGCAGCCCGGAACAGCTAAGATGCAGCTATCGCTATCGTGGCCGCCCCAGCCTGCATAATAACGGGGTCGGTTTTCGGGTTGTGGCAATAAGGCAGTAAAAACAATTGGGCGACAGTTGCCTGGTCCTGGATTAGGCAATTGGAATCACGCACCCTATAGAAAAAAATCTCAGCGGCAGGGTTATGATCAGGAGGTCTTGATTATGATGTCGTAGAGAATTTCTCCCGCATGTGATAGACGGTCTGCCGTGTTGGATAGGTGGCGGTATATTTCGCGTCGCTTGAACGTTTCTACCACAATATCGAACCCTTTCTCAAATCCTTCGGCATTACTATGTTTATACAATGTTTTTATTTGCATCCTCTGCTCTTCAAACATTGCCAGCAAAGCTGTACGATATGCCTTTTCTGTGCGACGCTCGGCCTTGCGGGCGGAAAATGCCTCCGTCCCTGCATCGTCTGTATTATTATCGCCAAGATATTTAAACCCTCTCTCTAATGCTTGCGTCCCATTTAAAATCAACTCTCCCATACGGGCCATATTGTCATCAGGCTCAATTTTTAAGACTTGAATCTCTCTGACCGTGGTTTTAGCATAGTTCATGACTTCATCCAGTGACACTATGGCTCGATATAGATCCTCCCTGTCGATCGGAGTGGAAAAGGAGCGGTGTAGTACTTCGATATTACGGTTTTTGAGTTCATCCCCCTGATGTTCCAACTGCCTTACCCGGTTTCCCACCTCTTCATCTCCGGTCTTAAGAAATTTGACCAGCTCCTCTGTTGATGCCACCACTAGTTTGCACTGCTCGTTCAGCATGGAAAAAAAGTCTGGCATTGTCGGAACTATTTTATCAACTATTTGCTTATACAGAGATTTTGTCTGTTGTTCCATAGTTATGCTCCCACTTTATAGGCTCTCAATACCAAATACCATTTTGACAGCGATATACAGTACCGCCGCCATAAACGCCGAACCGGGAATAGTGATGATCCATGTTCCGAGAATCTCCTGAGCTTTTCCCCAGCGCACAGCCTTTGGCCACTCCGAGGCTCCGATCCCCATAATAGAGCTGCTTACTACATGTGTGGTCGAAACTGGCGCACCGACCAAAGAGGCCAAAAAAATTACCCCACCCGACGTTAACTGTGCGTCCAGTGCATGCAGGGTGCGTATGCGATAGATGCCAAAACCTATGGTGCGTACTATTCGCCAGCCGCCAGATATGGTGCCCATGGTAATCGCAAACGCACACACCAGGATCACCCACATTGGAACCTGAAACGTGGATATATGCCCACCCAACAGCAATACCAGGGTGATGATGCCCATACTTTTCTGGGCATCATTAGCCCCATGCGCAAAAGAGAGTCCTGCCGCTGTCAGCCATTGAGCATGTTTAATCTTGAGGTTGGCCGAAGGTCGCGCACCTCTTAGCAAAATCCGCATAAGTTTGTGGATGATATATCCCACGACAAATCCGATTGGAGGTGACAATAAGAGGCTGAGCAATACTTTGGTAACGCCTGTAACGTGACCGCTAGCCAACTGCTGAAAACCCCACACCACATGACCGGCCCCTGCCGCAGCCACCACCCCCCCAATCAATCCTCCTACCAATGCATGAGAGGAAGACGACGGCATCCCAAACCACCATGTGACCAGGTTCCAGGCTACAGCCCCGCATATACTGCAAAAAATGACCGTAATGGATAGTGTGGAGGGTAGATTTCCGACTTCGACAAATTTGCCTATAGTATTGGCGACAGCGGTGCCACCCAGAATAGGGCCGATAAAGTGAAATATCCCCACCAGGATTACCCCTTGGGCCGGTGTCATCGCTCTCGATGCCACCAATGTTCCCAAGATGTTTGAAGCATCATGAAACCCGTTGGTATAGTCAAACATTATGATCAATACCACCGTAGACACTATCAGAATAAAATTGATGTCCATATCCGCCTTTATTGGTCGGAGTGGCTTTTAATTGCTCCCATCTGTTTCTGTCTGTTCTCCATTAGAACGCAACAAACCCCCAAAGTTGCATACAGAATCAAACCCAAAAACAAAAACCTAGTGGATTCAGTGTGATAGACTTGTCTAAAACATGTTGATAATTAAAGTGCCGAGCTGAGTTGGTTTATCAGTTGGATTGAAGCTTGAGCCACCGCCCGGCAATCAACTCCCAGGTCGTCGCCATTTCCCTGGGGGGTAATAAACTACCTGCTCGATGGTGGCATTCTAAACCCGTCTGGTAATTTCGGCATATTATTGGGGTCAGC
>JADFZS010000305.1 GCA_015232405.1 Magnetococcales bacterium
TTTATTCTAAAATCAATATAATCAATCTGTTGTAAGGTTTCTCCATAGAAAGTCCGACAGGCTCCTAGGTTTAATGTTCCACATATATCCTTGTCCCAACCATATGCTTGCTTGTGTTTTAGAGCTGATTTTTTTTAAAACAGACAATAATTTTTCAGTTTTTTGTGATATGCTGATGAGAGAAAATGTGGGTGTGGATTTTTTAAATGGTGAGTTGGCATTATTAATTTCCAGAGGTGTACAGATGAGTAGACATGAAAAGGTTCCGGCGTTTAACAAAGGTTTTGCATATTTAATACCTCTGATCTTTACCGCACTGGTTGTAAATGATACCCCCACCCTAACTGCTGCTGCCCTGGGTTTGGCTATCGGCTCGATATTTGGCTACAGCTATTATCGACTTGTTGAGCGTAAAAACAAAAACTCTGAAGAGAAAAAAGATTGATAATTGGGTTTAATTATTATTGATGACTTGATTAAAGTGCGTATAAACAGATGCCAGATACAAATGCTAAAGCTAGTGTGCCCCACTCCTTATGGCGATGGTTTGCTGTTTTTTTTCTTCCGCCACTTATAATTTTTACCGCAATAACCGGCTACCTATACCATCGTGACGTGGGTATTTCACAAACACTTTTACAGGTCCAGAACAAAAATCACATAACAATTTTAACCAAGATTATCGCAAGTGATTTTGAGAGCATAGTTACGGATCTGCAATATTTATCGTTGGAATATGAGATACAGAGCAACAGACAACAGAGTTTGGACAATATTGCCAAAAAATTTCTCGCCTTTTCGCAAAAGAAAAAATACTACGATCAAATTAGATTTATAGATAGCCAGGGTATTGAACAGGTTCGCATCAACTACAACAGTGGCAAACCAAGTATAGTTCCCAAAAATCGCTTACAGGATAAGTCAGGGCGTTACTATGTTATAGATACCTTTCGCCTTACAAAGGGTAAGATATTTATCTCACCATTTGATCTTAACATAGAACAATCCAAGATTGAGATCCCCATAAAACCCATGATCCGCTTTGTATCTCCAGTATTTGACCATCAAGGGGAAAAAAAAGGGCTTGTGATTCTCAACTACATGGGGCAAAAACTCTTGGATAAGGTCAAAGATGCTTCAATAGATTTTTTGTCTGATATTATCCTCTTAAATACCCAAGGATACCGCCTTTTAAGTCCCAACCCAGAAAATAACTGGGGGTTCATGTTTACAGACCGACAAGAACTTACCTTTGCAAATGATTATCCAAAAGTTTGGAAAACAGTGTCCAATAAAGAGTCAGGACAGCTGATTACTGAATTGGGTATGTTTACTTATGCGACAATACATCCATTTTCATCTGATACAATCGCCAGTAAAAACACTATAAAATCAAGCACGAATAGTGATGACTTTATAGATGCCAACAGCTATTCTTGGAAGCTACTATCTCATACCCACAAAGCCAGCCTTGACCAAGCCAGCAGCACAGTTACACAACTATATATAAAATTGTGGGCTATCTTTGTTATAGCTTTAATATTCACCTCATTGATTTTGGCCCGTGGTTTTATCAAACGCAAAAAAGCCGAGGCCGACTTAAGAGAGAGTGAAAAACGTTTTCGCTCTGTATCCCACTCTGCCATTGATGCCATAATTTCTGCTGATGAAAACGGTATAGTGAACTTTTGGAACAGGGGTGCTTATAATATTTTTGGCTATAATGAGGGTGAGATAGTTGGAAAAAATTTAACGATACTCATTCCCAAACGTTTTAGAGATGCCCACTGCCAATCTTTAGAAAGAATCTCCAAAGGTGGTGCTGCCAATATTGTTGGAAATATTGTGGAGCTTCCCGGTTTAAGAAAAAACGGTGATGAAATACCCTTGGAGATCTCTCTTAGTAGTTGGAAAGTCAATCAAAAACTGTTTTATTCTGCGGTTATCAGGGATATCACCGAGCGTAAACAGTCTGAGCTGAAGATCAAGGAGTCAGAGGCCCGTTTTCGTATTCAGTTTGAAAAATCGGCCGATGCTGTAATGTTGCTAGATGAAAACTCATTTATGGATTGTAATGAGGCTGCCCTAAAGCTGTTTGGTATCCCCACTCGCAAGGAGTTTATAAAAAAACATCCATCTGACCTATCCCCACCCACCCAGTATGGTGGTCATACTTCCTACAATCTAGCAACTGAGCATATCAAAAAAGCCATGAAAAATGGCTCCAATCTTTTTGAATGGGTCCATCGCCGTCAAGATAGTGGAGAAGAATTTCCTGTGGAGGTCCAACTGACAGCAATGGAGCTGAATGGTAAACCCATTCTCCACGCCATTGTACGGGATATTACCCAACGTAAGAAGATGGAGTCAGTGGTGCAAGCTGCCAAGATAGCAGCGGAGCAAGCCAACAAAGCAAAAAGTGATTTTCTGGCCCAGATGAGCCATGAGATTCGCACACCGATGAACGCCATTATCGGTATGGGTGAGATGTTGAGGGATAGTAATCTGGATGATGACCAGAGGCACTATACTGACATTATAAACAATGCCAGTGAGGGGATGCTCGCACTTATCAATGATGTTCTTGATCTATCTAAAATTGAGGCCAACCAGTTGGAGCTGGAGATCATCCCATTTGATCCAATAGAGCTAGCCAACAGTGCAGTTGCAATTTTCCAGGAGAAAGCGTTAAGCCAGGGTATCGGTATGGATACCGACTTTGATAACTCTCTTCCCTTAAAGGTATCGGGAGATCCCCAGAGGTTGCAGCAGATATTGCTGAACCTACTCTCCAATGCCGTCAAGTTTACCAAGCATGGCAAAATCACCCTATCAATAGTGAAAACAGGCAACAATCAACTCCGTTTTAGCGTGACCGATACCGGTATAGGGATACCCCAAGAGATACAGGAGATAATTTTTCAGCCATTCAAACAGGCCGATTCATCAACAACCCGTCGTTATGGTGGAACCGGGCTAGGTTTATCCATCTGCCAAAAGTTGGTGGAGCTAATGGGAGGTAACATTTATGTGGTGAGCCATCCCAACCAGGGGAGCGTCTTTCATGTAGAAATTCCTTTTCAAGAAATCCCCCCAGCCAATCAACAAATACCAGAAAGCTCCCAAGCCCAAACTTTACAAAAGGAAGCTGAAACAGGTCTATCCATTCTTTTAGCTGACGATGCCGAAGAGAACTGTATGGTAATTGGAGCCTTCCTAAAAACCACTCCCCACAGTCTGACCATAGTTGAAGATGGTATAGAGGCTCTTGGCAGTTTTAAAGAGGGTAAATTTGATCTGGTACTAATGGATATCCAAATGCCCGGCATGGATGGTTGTGAAGCAACAAAGAAGATCCGAGAGTGGGAACAAAAAGAAAACCAATCCCCAACCCCAATAATAGCCCTAACCGCCAACGCCATGAAAGAAGACATGGAAAAAACCCTAAAAGCCGGCTGCAACATTCACTTATCAAAACCAATAAGAAAAAAACGCCTTTTAGAAGCAATCAACCAGTTTATCCAGTAGCATCAGCATCCAGCAACAAGCAGAGACATTCAAGCCTGGGATGGAACTTCATTTTCTCTGACTATAACATTTGTTGGCATATGAAAAATATGAGGTGTTCTACAATGGGAAACATTAATGTTTATCTATTATCTTTATGACTCATAAACAGTCAGATAAATGTTATATTTGGCAGCGTATAAACTGTCCATAAAAAGCTGCCGTATCAGATAACCAGTTCCGCTTTGGATTCAAAGTGGGAATAAATTTGGAGGAGTATACACGATCACTCATGTACGGTAGAGACCCGACTTCAAACTCCGAAACAGGCCACTTAAATGAAATTTTTAAAAACTACTAACAATAAAGACTCTGAGAATGTTAACCCGTCTTAAGCGATTCGGCACATTTGAAACATCTATCTGATTGATATCGTT
>JADFZS010000306.1 GCA_015232405.1 Magnetococcales bacterium
CAGATTATATTCAATTTCTGTCTTGTCATCTCTTTGCGTACAACATCTTCTATTGACTTGACTTTTTCAGCATACTCACCATGACCATACGTCTTGATTGTGGTTTGGTAAGCCTGAGAAAATTCTGCTTTGCATTGGTCATCAACAGCAGCCTGTAATCTTTTGTGGTGGCGATGAAAATGTCTTTCTTCTAGCACTAATTGTGCATCCCTATCCAAAATGAAAACCTCTGCCTTGACTGCTTCTTCTAGCTCAGAATCTTTCAATTTGGATAACCGTCGGCGTTTGAATTTTTTTAAATAATCTTCACCAATTGTGTCGGTTCCCCATAGAAGGTTACGACTAAGGTTGGTTGTGCTTACAAGGATTTTTTTTGCATCATCAATTGAAAAATAGCGACCAGCATCTGATAGGGAAGTTAAGGCTGTATACCTTACCATCGCATCACTATCTGACATTAATGATTCTGCTATGTTTTCTGGTAATGCACACCGATCATAGAGATGCTTAACGACAATGCGCCGAACGATATGGTTCTGGTGATGGATTCCCTTTAATAAAAACTCAGTACTAAGAGCAGAGCCTTTGTTAAACAGATCTTCCAAAATTTCAACATCTACTGAGGTTGGTTGTAGATCATATAGGGCCTTTATTGCCGCCTCCCGATTATCCCGCAAGGTAATACGTAAAATAGCACCAACAGCGGCCTGAGCGGTTTGGTTGTCATTCCTGTTAAGCTCTGTATGTATAACTTCTAGATCTGACTCTATACCGTACTCAGCGAGATAGCTTAGTGCCGCGATTCTCACGGAAGTATCAGAATCGTCCTTGAACCAACTATCAATAAATAAATAACGGTCATTTGGTTTAGTTGGATACCATGGTAGATGTTTTGGAATTTGTTCTGCTATCAACTGCATTGCTTTGATAGCATTTGCTCTTCTTTTTGCAGTTGATTCTGTTTGAGAATAAAAAGGTAATAACAGATTTTTTTCACCTTCAACAGCACTATACCAATGCCACAAGGGAGTGTTATTGCTGGCAAAAAATTCAAGCCCACTTACTGCGAGTCCAAATAGTTCTTTTCGACCATAGTTGAGATGTTTCTTTTCAAGATAGAGTAAGTTGGAATCATGCACTCCTAATGGCATGTCATCATTGCTTTGCGTTCCAATAAAGCTAGAAAGCAATCTAAATCTAGCAGCTTCAACAGACGAATACAGTGCAGGTTCTGATGCGTTCTCAGTCTTGGAGATTAACTCAAGAAGGAATTTGGTTCCTTGAGATGATAAGGGCGGTTCTTGAACCACTTTTTTGGGCTTTGAACCTCCAGTTTGATCATCCACAATTGACGGTGTTTGCTTCTGTTCATCATGTTTAACTTTATCACGAGCTTTCAAGCTTCTTACGTACGTTGTGATGCGCTTTCGGAACTTCTTTTGAAAATCATCAATTTGACCAAATTCCTCAAATAATATCTGTTTTTCAGCTATGAGGCTCTCTTTGAAATCCAGAACTTTTTTTAAATCTTCTCCTGGATCTAACATTAGGTCATCAGAAATGATTTTAAAAAAAAGGCTTATCTCTGGCTTTTTCTCTTTTAATCGCTTTTCAACAGATATACTGAATTCTTCTTCAAACCCAGAGGTGTAGCGGCCTTCCTTATCTGGTGGTGTGCCCCAGCGTTTCCACATTAGTCCAATAAAAAGTTCGCAGCGTCGCAACTCCTGGTTGATTGTTTCTTGAGGTCGCCCATATGCTGAAACTGTGTCTTCCCATCCGACCAGATCAACTTGGTAGCCAAACTCTTCTGCTAAAAGATCATTGAATTCATCGACAACACCCTTTGCAGCCTTGCGCTCATCTGTAAGGTCACCAGGGGATGCTAGAAAGACTTTGACTATTTTTCTAATTTCACTCATAAGACCTCAATCGTTTAAAAGATTTCCAATATTTTAAATCAATAAGATACCAACAAAATCAAACCACCAACCCCACCCCATTCACCTTTAACCACTCCCGACACTCCCTATAATCGGGTATAACCATCTCCACACATTTCCAAAACTCTGGCGAATGGTCCGGCTGTTTTAGGTGGCATAGTTCGTGGACTACCACGTAATCTACTATGTGGTTTGGGGCTATAATTATTTTCCAGTTAAAGTGGATATGGCCATCGACGTGGCAGCTACCCCATCTTGATTGGAAGGCTTTGATGTTTATTGATTTTGGGGTTACTCCGATTGTCTTTGCGTAGCGTCTTGTTTTTTCTCTTAGTTTCTTTCTGGCATGGGATTGATACCAGCCCATTAGTGCGGCTCTGATGCGTTCTGGAGAGCTTGAAGCTTCTGGTGTCCATACGGTTAGCTTGCCGTTCAAAAGTCGCACAGGTTGCCATTGAGCGGCTATTACCTTCAAGCGGTAGTTCCGGCCCAGGTAGGAGAAGGCTTCGCCGCTTATGTACTCTTTGGCTTTTGTGGGTATGGCCTCGTTATGGAGGCGGAGTTTTTCTTGGATCCATTGGCTCTTTTGCCTCATTACCTCTTTGATGCGGCTGTTGGGTAGCTCTTGGGGTACGACTATGGAGACGATGCCGTTTTCTACTTTTACCGATGCGGTTTTGCGGCGGGGAGTGCGGATGATAGTGGCGGTAAAGCCGTTGCCTTGGATTTGAGGTTGCTTGCGTATCATTTGAACCGTACCTGGGCTAGTTCCATAAAACGATCCATGACCACGGCTCGTAGCTTGGTATCGTCAAAGCTGGTATCTATGATTCTGCGCCTGATGTGCAATTTCATCTTTTTGATCTCATCCGGTTTACGGAAAAAATCGATAATCTGGGTTGCCTCATCAAGCATAGTAACCAGATCCTTGGTTACCTGTATAATCTCATCGTGGGTGGTTTCGTCCAAGGATTCGTTGCCGGTAATGCGGGTGACCTCGGCAGCTAGAATATTATGGAATGCGAATTGGGTGTCGGACAATCCCAGTTTACCCGCCTTTTGGTCCCGATCCGATTCTATATTGTCCCGGAAGTCGAGCAGCAGTTGTACCAGCTTATCCCAATGCTCTCCATGTTGTTCTATGATCTTTTTAAGTTTGGAGCTAAGGGAGTGGTAGTACTCTTCGTCCTGTTCCAGGTTGACATTAATGTGGTGCTTGATGGCGTGTTCGATCTCGGATGCTTGGGTCCGTTTGGATTTTTTGGCTTCCAGCTTTTTTTTAAAATCGACGGCCAATAGATCAACAGGGGCAATTTTTGGGTCTACGCCGGTTGCTCGTACATGTTCGTCAATAAGCCTGCGAACCTTTTCGCTTACACCTGCCAGATCTAGTTGATTATCCCGGTAAAGATTTCGTGCGCCGTGGTTGACCTTGCCAAGAAATCTAAGGTCGGCTAGGAATGGTTTGGCTGCCACGTCGGGCATTATTATATCCATCTGCTTGGCAAATTTTTTAAAATCGATTTCAAAACGCTGTCGTTTTTCTTCATCCTCAAGCAATAGGATACAAGCGTCAATATCTGATTTATCCGCCCCCTTGAAGTGGGCCATAACACGGGTATGGGTGGCTTTTAATCGGGGTATTTCATCTTTAAGATCTTTAAACGCACCAGCCACATCTTGGGCCGAGAACATATCCAGGGCTTCGGTTAGGTAATCACTAAGGCCGTAATAATCGACTATGTAACCTCGTGATTTACCGGCATGGGTTCTGTTTACCCGTGCGATAGCTTGCAACAGGGTGTGTTCCTTAAGTTTACGATCCAGATACATCACCTGACAGATGGGTGCATCAAAGCCGGTTAAGAGCATATCCTTTACCACCAGGATAGAGAGAGGTATTTCACTAGCGGGTTTGGTGTAGCTCTCTATCTGCTGTTTTTGCTTGCTGGCATCGGTGTAGCGGC
>JADFZS010000307.1 GCA_015232405.1 Magnetococcales bacterium
CGTGAAAACCACCCCTGGCTACCGGGAATATTATATCCGGGAAACCAGCTTTTACTCCCTCAGCCTTCATTTTTCCAGCGGTAGCCTTGAGTCGATGTCCTCCATTTGGAATTGCAGCTAGAAGATTTAATTCTGGGATGGCTTTTGAACTTATGCTCGCCCACTCGAATAGCGCGGCCTGTTCATTGTGTTCCGAAGGGCTGGTTCCAATCGAACTCTTCCGGGATTTGCTCCTTCGAATGGGCACTTTGGTGACTAAAGGGTTCTGAATAGAGTCAAAGTTCTTAAACATTCCCTGTAATTTGGCACCTTCAGATGAAGAAGTCATCTGAGCTAATTGTGCTTCACTAAATCTAATAGAGCCGGCCATAGAACCTCATTGAATCTTGAAAAATCAACTTTTTAATAGTCTTGAAAGGTGTGCATGTATGTCTATGTTTTGGCAGAACAAGGCCTCCTTCGAGGTATTGTTGGCAAGATGGATACCAAGAATGGGGTTTTTGAAGCTTCTGATGAAATGACATGGCGAGAATTGTCTAGGTCGTTTCCGGAGAAGATGTTAATGCAGAGGAAACAGTTAGGGGTTTCTTAAGGCAAGTAAATTGCTTATAGAAATATTATGGGTAGTTGGCCTTCTATCGTCAAATCACCGACAGCCTGCCAATAACCAAAATACAACTAAACTCTATTTAAAGAAAGTTATCCACAGTTTCTACACGCGAACCTATATTTGAAATCCATAATATTTATATTTTCATGGACATTTTTTGAGTGTGCTATGTTGGCTGAGCAGGAGGAGCGACGATACTCTTATCAGAGGTGTTCCAATGCTATATCGAGTATTTGCCGACCTGACGGTTGGCCTACACTTTCTGTTCGTGACATTTGTTCTGTTTGGAGGACTGTTGATCCTGAAGCATCCGCGTCTAGCATTGATCCACGTTCCAGCGGTTATGTGGGGAGGTGCGATTGAGATTGGTGGTTGGATCTGTCCTCTGACCTACATGGAAAATAACCTGCGGTACAAAGGGTTGGAGGCTGGCTACCAAAGCAGCTTTGTCGACCACTACATTCTTCCCCTGATCTACCCGGATCTCTGGTTGCCTGGTGGTTTTCCCCGTTGGGGCTTTGTTGCTATAGGTCTGTTTGTTCTGATGTCAAACTCGATTGTCTATTGGTTGTTATGGCAAAAATGGAAGAAAAACAGGGGAGAGTCCTAAGAATGAATGGTGAAAATATTGGGGTGAGATTTCACCAGAAAAGCTCTGTTTCCCGGAATAAGACCGGAGGTTTGCGCCTTCAAGTTGGTCAGAAAGGTAAGGAGGAAAGAGAAGGGGAGAGGGTGATCATCTCGCTCTCTCAGCCCGGATTGAGTCAATCCAGTCTGGAAAAGACCATTGCCGACCGTCGATCATGCCGTACTTTTTCCGATCAACCGCTCTCTTTTGACCATCTTTCAACTCTTCTTTGGGCTGCCCAAGGGGTAACAGGCTATCATCATGGGCGGCCGTTGCGATCAGCCCCATCCGGTGGCGGTCGTTATCCCTTTGACCTATATTTGTTTATCCACAAAGCCGAGGTTCTTTCCCCTGGCCTCTATCTATATAAACCGAGATTACATGCTGTCCAGCAGATCAGATTGGGGAGTTTTTCTGAACAGCTGTCCACTATCGGGTTGGAGCAAGAGCTGTTTCACAGTGCCGGGGCCGTTTTTGTGTTGGCAGCGGAATTTGAGCGGATCTGCTCAAAATATGGTGAACGAGGCTACCGTTATGTTTATATGGAAGCTGGACACATTAGCCAGAATATCGCTCTTGAGGTTACGTCGCTTGGGGTTGGTTCAGTACCGGTTGGGGCGTTTTATGACGGGGATCTGAATCAGTTGATTGGTCTGGATGGAGAAAAGCATGCGGCTATCTATATGCATGCTGTCGGTACTTTGTCAGAATAATCCTGATCACTCAACAAACGGGTTGCCGTTCCCTGGATAACTGAGCAAGAACTCATCTATCAGGCCAGTCATTGAATGGGAAAGGGCGTTGTTCACTGTTGAAGGTTAGGTAACGGAAGACTTGATAGACATAGGTGCTGAGTTGGGCGCCAATGATTCTCAAGCGATCATTGGGTCGCCCCGTTGCCAGGTAGCTGGTCGCCAGGAAGAGGATGATGCCGAATAGGACAAATTTGGCGATGGCATAACAAAAGCCCACAACCAGCATAAAAATAATCCGCCGGAAATCTGCCTCTGTTTGCCATTCTTTTTCTAGATTGTTACTCATTACCATTCTCCTGTTAGTTTACTGTCAGCCAGGAAGATTTGCATATAACCTGGAAAATATTGTCTAAAGCTCAAGCTGATGGTGTAACCCATGATCTGTTTGAGTCTAAATGTTTTCTGGTTTTCTCCATGACCGGTAAAGTAGATGCAAAATCCTCATCCTACAGCTTGCTCGAAATTCCTCTACACCTGGGAAAATGTTGTCCAGTTCTTTCCCAGGTGTAGAGGAATAATCAGCTGAAGATGTTTGGGATAGTCTAACTACAAGTATAATTTGAAATTTAGGCAGGAATTGTTGCTGAGTATTTGAAATGAAATCTCCATCGATTTATTTCTTCAACACAATGCGATAGCGAGCTTTGCCACTCTTAAGATGCTGTATAGCTTCGTTGACTTGTTCAAATGGATACTCTTCAACGATTGGTTTGATTTTATGGTGGGCAGCAAACTCTAGCATGCGCGCAATGTTTGCAGGGCTCCCAACTGGAGAGCCTGAAATAGAACGCTGTCCCATGATCATTGGAAATACCTGTAAATCTAGCGGTTCCAGTGTAGCTCCCACGAAATGCAAACGGCCCTTAGGCTTGAGAGTGCTCAAATAGGCATTCCAGTCTAATTTCACGTTAACCGTACTAAGAATAAGATCAAAGCGGCCAACTGTCTGAGCAAGCGCATCTGGATCACGAGAATTGATGGTGTTATGGGCACCCATTTTCAATGCTTCATCCTGTTTAGATGTGCTGGATGTGAAGGCTGTAACCTTGCAGCCCCAGGCATTGAGAAATTGTAATGCCATGTGACCAAGACCACCAATGCCAATGACTCCCACAGTATCGGTTGGTTGGATATTAAACTGCACCAGAGGATTGAATACAGTAATCCCTCCACAAAATAGAGGACCAGCATCAGCCATATCAATGCCCTCTGGAAGGGGCACAACACTGGTGGCATCAGCTCGTACACGATCCGCAAATCCACCATGGTGTCCAACTATGGTAGACCGAGCATCACCGCATAAGTTGTGGTCTCCAGACTGGCAAGGGGAGCAATGTTCGCAATATCCAGCATGCCAACCAAGTCCCACCTTTTGTCCTTTTTTCAGATGCGAAACATTTTCTCCAACCTGGGAGACGATACCTGCTACTTCATGTCCTGGCACCAATGGGTAGTTACTGATTCCCCATTCATTGTTGATCATACTCAGATCACTATGACAGATACCACAATAGTGGACATCAATCTCAACTTCGTTATGGCCGAGTGTGCCTGGATCATATTCAAATGGCTTTAACTCCCCTTTTGGCTCAAATACCGCATATGCTTTTACCATTTTATACTTCCCTAATTCGTAGAATAATTCAGCAATTTTATTGCTGTTGTTTTTCCAACTAAACCCTGCTAACAATCCAATTGTTGTTGATTTGGCAGCTCCCTTTGTAAAGGGTGCAATCTCATGTTTAAACATGATCAAATCTCACCTTGATCATTTTGAAAGTAAATTATCGACCTTATTTGCAACCCACTGTGAATCTGCCACAGTATATCCAATGAGAGCCCCGAGAAGAGGGCCAAGGACAGGAATGGCAGA
>JADFZS010000308.1 GCA_015232405.1 Magnetococcales bacterium
GGGCGGTTTACATGCTGAGAACTGGTGTGTAAACAATGCAGGTGAAAAAATTTATCTGCTTTTTGAGGCAGGAAAAATAGTTGATGATAATGGTGAAGTTATTGCGGTTGTAGAGACCCTGCGGGATACAACACAGCCAAAACTATTAAACGATATTCAACAGGCTTCAAGTGCCATTATAGATTTTTCTATTAAGGCAAATAGTTTAGAAGAGCTATTAAAAAATACCATGGATCTTATCCATGAAAGTCCTTGGCTGACAGTGGCAAACAAGGGATCAATCCATTTGGTGGATAAAGACTATCCTGAGCAGCTACTACTACGCTACTCCAAGGGGCTATCACCTCGCACCCAAGAGCTTTGTCAGGTTATCACCTTTGGCAACTGTCTTTGTGGGCAGGCGGCACAGACAGGAGAAATTCTTTTTGCAAACAGTAAAAGCCACAGAGAAGACACAAGCTGTAGCACCGGGGAAGCCCTTGGTCAATATTGTGTTCCGATTCAGTCACATGGGGATGTTCTGGGGGTTATAAACACCTATACCCCCAACGGTCATGATGCCACCCCTGGTGAGAGGGCATTTCTGGACAACATTTCCCAAGCTTTGGCAAATGGCATAGAGCGTTGGGAGACCGAACAGGAGATTTATGAGGCCAAAGCCAACCTTTCAAAAGCAGAAAAACTGGCTAAAATGGGTAGCTGGATATGGTTTGTCCAAGAGAACAGGCTTCGCCTTTCCGATGAGGCTTATCGACTTTTTGGTATGACAAAAGATTCCCGAGATCTATCCATTGAGGATCTATTGGTGCAAATCCCCATACAAGCAAAAAACTGGATACAAAAAATTATTGCCGAGCAGCTAGATGGTGATGAGTCGAAATTTGCAACCGAACATGTTGTTATGCGTCCTGATGGTTCTGAGAGTGTATTAAAAGAGGAGTATGAGGTTGAAAAAAATGATGATGGTATAATTACCCAGATCATAGGAACCATGATTGACATTACCCAACAGAAAAAAGCAAGGGAGGTTACTCAGCTTTTGGGTCGTGTACTTGGTGGATCCATGAATGCCATCTATATTTTTGATTCAAGATCTTTAAAACTAATTCAGGTGAGTGAGGGTGCTCACAAGATGGTTGGCTACTCTTACACCGAGCTTAGTGAGATGACCATGATGGATCTTGCCCAGGGTTTGGATCTTGGGGAGTTTGTCAAATATCTGGAGGTGCTACTAAACCATGAGCAGGAACGGGTTGTTTTTGAGACTGTTATCGTTACCAAAAACAATGAATCCCAACCTGTTGAGGTGAGTATGCAGCTTTCTCATGCTGAACAGCCACCTGTTTTTGTTGCTATCACCACAAGTATCAGTAAAAGACTGGAGGAGAAAAAAGAGCTGCAACGATTGGCCCACTATGATGCTCTTACCGGTTTGCCAAATCGTATTTTATTTAATGAGCGTCTTGAGCAGGCCATAGCCAAATGTAAACGCAAAGAGGCGACCATGGCATTGATGTTTATGGATCTTGATAAATTTAAAATAGTCAATGATACCTTGGGCCATGACATGGGAGATCTGCTTCTTAAGGAGGCCACAGAAAGAATTTCCGGCTGTCTACGAGAGACTGATACTGTTGCCAGACTGGGTGGTGATGAGTTTACCGTTATATTAAGTGAGACCGCTTCTCATGAAGAGGCTTCTATTGTAGCGAGAAAAATAATTGACCTGATTAGCGCCCCATTTGATATGGGGGGTAATGAGGTACATATCGGTACAAGTATTGGTATCAGCCTATATCCTGACAATGGCGAAGATCCCATCACCCTTATAAAGAGGGCTGACATTGCTATGTATGCGGTAAAACAATCCGGGCGCAACAATCTACTCTATTTTGATCAAGCGATGGATTCTGATTCTACTTGATTTAAAACCCCATATCCCCAATACCAGCATTTAACCTAGAAACGGCGGTTGTCAGCACGCACCGCCAACCGCCGTTTCTAGGTTTAAACAAGACCAATTCTGACTTTTCATAATAGGCAAATTTTGCCTCTTTTTTATAGCAAATTTTTTTATCTGTTAAACCAAAACAGACAACCACAGCTCTGTAATTCATCTAGATTTTTCAGACTATATCTTTTATTTACAATGCGTTACCGCTATCAACATCATCAATAGAGCCACTGTTACCCTGTTTGGTTTGGTGCACCCCTAAAAAAAGATACAAAACCAGAAAATCAATCATACCACTTTGTTATTATTGACATTTTCTGGTTTTTGATAATTTGGCTTGGTTATTGATATCTATAATCCTAGATTGGGCAGTTGAAAAATGAGATGGAGGATGGATATATCATGGATATGAGTGATGATGGATGTTGGGATACTAGCAGCAGTTTTGTGGCTGGGGTCAATGAGACATTTGTTGGTATTCAGGAAGACAGCTCTAATGGTGGGCACAGCCCCATGGAGTTATATATATCGTTCTGTTTTGATGACTTTGACAGTACAGATATACTCTCTGGAGATATCAGACTGACAAACATACCGCCAGGAGCCACCCTCAATATTGGTAAAGCTGGCCCTGACCAAACCTGGATATTCTCCCAGGATCATCTACAAATTACCGAAATAAATGAAAGTAGAAACCCGGTTGGTTGGGAGATACCCGGCTTGACCATGACGACATATGGAGGGTATGCAGATTATTATATTCTGGGAATATTGGTAACTGTATTTGATGGAGAGCAGTTCAAGGAGTTTGCCAACCATATAAAGGTATCACGAAATAATGATTAGATTTTTTATAACTGTGAAGATTGGGTAACAGATAACAAAATCCAAATTTTACCTTATGGGTTTTCACCACAATTTTGTTAACATGCAGCCTATGGTTAACCTTGATGTGAAGAGGATTGGGCTATGGATAAATTTGTGGTGTTAACAGGTCCATCGTGTATTGGCAAAGGGCCGATGTATGCAGCGTTACAGAGGTTTTTTCCAGATATAACTGCAAAATTTCGTAAGCTTGTTCTTTATAATGATCGGGAGTCTCGCCCTGGTGAAGAGGATGGAGTTGATTTTTATTTTCGACCAAGGGAGGAGATAGAGAGATTAAGGGGGTGTGATGGTTATGTGGTGGCAGAAGTTAGAAATGATATTCAAGCTCTGGAAATAGCCCAGATTCGTCGTATTTTGGAGGCAGGCAACACCCCTTTTTATGAAGGCAACCTCTATATTTTAGCCAAGCTTAGAGAGGCCGGAGTTTTTGAGGAATTTCCATCTATTTCAGTTTTTTTATCACCACTATCCAAAGAAGAGATACTCTATTTTAAATCACGCCAAAACAGGGTTGATATTCCAGGATTGGTTGCAGACATTCAAAGACGCAAGCTTTTACACCGTACACAAAAACAAAAAGGCATACTCTCCTTAAAAGATCTGCAAGATATAGAGAGAAGATGCAAAAGTGCCTATGTTGAGATGGCTGAAGCCTGGAAATTTCAACATGTCATACACCTGCATGATGGTGAGGGAAATGATAATTGGGATGCCTTTTATTATCCCATTGGCAATGCCAGAAAAGCACTTTTTACTTTTGCTGGGTTATTGCAAGGCAAACAGAGCAGTGGTGTTGATGGTGAATGGAGCAAAGATCTAATTGGTTAAAATTCAAGCAAAAATTGGACAATAAGAAATAGTTTTTATTATTAGGGGTGCAGGGGGATTATCTCCCTGCTGGGTTTGGGCAAAGCCCAAGGTTTTGCCTTTGATTTTAAGCCTTTAAATTAAAAAGCGTGGGGGTTTGGGGGCC
>JADFZS010000309.1 GCA_015232405.1 Magnetococcales bacterium
ATGTTTTGTTTCATCTAATTTCTATAAACCATCAATTTTTTAAAAATAGTAACAAACGATAAAACAACCAATCACTTCATGATTATTGGTATATAGCCGTTAGAGGTTATAATAAAATATGGATAAACACAAGAGGTTCTTAAGGTTTTTATGGAAACTTAACATAAGCCAACACTCTGCATTACACAGTAGATTCATGCATAAAAAATTAGAATAAATATCTTCCAGCCACTGCAGTTACAACGTTAACAATACCTAAAAACAGATTAAAACCAACTAGCTTACGAATTTTTAGCATAAACATCCCTGCTTCAGGAAATAGCTCCTCTTTAATTCTGATTTTCATCTCCCTAAATGGCCCAAAAAATACATATATAAATATAATAATCATTGTCCACCCAACTACTTGCATAATATATATGTGTAGACCAAGATCTTCCCAACCACCAAAGTATGAAAACACCATCCAGTAACCACTTAATGGCAACACAATTATTGCAAACCAAATGATTGCTAAAAATCTTTGCAGTACTCGAGACCACAGATTAATCTTCTCTGGTAAAGAGAGAAATTCAGCTGAAGGGCGCAATACAAAATGGGTAAAGAACATCCCTCCAACCCAAATTAAAGCTGCAATAAAATGAACAGTTAACAAAAATGACACAAAAAACCCTCTTAAATAAAAATTGTAATTAGACTCACTATTAAATCATCCCAAAAACAGCCTACCAATTTTTTTCACATCCCATTTTGCTAATAATTGTAAGAAATCTGCCTCTAACTCTTCCAACTTTCTTCCAGCTGATTGAGTATTTTCTGCAATACTGCCTTTATTATCGTTTAATGCAGACATTGGGATCTGTTTTACTTGTAAAGATAGTAATAAAAACAGTTGAAACTGATTTTTCTCTTCCCCTGAAAAAAACTGTAATGAATCTTCAATATGAGCTTCAGACTGCTCATCAGCATGATATTTAATAATCTCTTTAATCTGTTCCCACTCATATTCTTTGTCATTCATTAGGAACAGATTCTCCATATGTTCTATAAGAAACTGGTCCATTATTTTATTTGATTGGGATTGGTTAGGATCGCTCTGCCATGATTGCAATGTTATTGCAGTAGCCAGTTTCCCGAAAAAAATAGCTCCTGCTAACTTATTTTCTTGAATAAAAAGATAACTCAATGAATAACAGGCTTTCCACAGAACCCACTCCTGGCCGTTTTGTAGTGCAGTTATTAAAGATCGAACCAGAAGAACTCTAGACTCTGGTAACAGGTTTATATGACAACATACCAATCCTGAGTTATGATACAGAATTGGAGTATTGCTATCGTCATATAATTTATTAACCTCAATACTCTTTATTGCCAACTCATATAGCTTTTGAGCCTCCTCAAACATCTGCAAACCATAATACATTGACCCTGCACTATTCAATATATTGATATATTCAGCATGGTCCTCCTGGTTATTTATGAAAAACACATTAAGAGCTCTATCAAATATCAGAGTTGCTTTGTTATATTCACTACAGGAGACAAAATAGTTTGCCAAACCATTCAAGGCTTTAGCAAGCTCTGGAACTTGTATATCACCCCTTTGTTCTGTCAGTTCCAGCAAGGCATAAAATCCTTTATCACTCTCATACAGCTCTTCACATCTGTGTGCAGTCTCCACCAAAAGAACCAGTACCAGACCTGTTATTAGGTTGTTTGTTTGCCCTGCACTATTTGCGAGAGACCAAGCTTTTTGCAAATAACTTAAACCCCTTTCTTGGTTTCCTTGATTTACAAAAAGTTTTGCAAAGCGGAACAGTATATCGACTAAAGGATAACTATCTTCGCTAAAAGCTGACTCATATTCATCAATCGCCCTAAACAGATGACGTTCGGCATCTATCAACTCTAAAGAGGCTCCGTTTCTACCACTAACAACTGAATCAACATCCCCAACATGTGTTTGGGGTATAAGGCCAGAAAGATATATTGGCTGCTGATCACTTTGATTCTCTTCGTTAGAAATTATCTCCTTGATTCGATTGACATCAAGAGGTATGACATCAAGAGGTATGACATCACGTTGAGATATAGAAACAGTACTGTCATCTCCCTCCAACATATTCCTATCATTCAACTCATTATGGAGAGAACGCATATTAATCAGATCATGGACATAAGCTCGCAAACCTGAAAAAAGCCCTGAAGGTTTTAAAGATTGATCTTCATGCTTTTGAATTGCAGCTTTTGATTTTGCGTTTCCAGCCAATTTTAAGCACCAATCAATATGATTTCATATAGTTATTAACAAGCCCTAACAAAGCCTAACTTACTTTAAACACACAAAATTCTCAGTAAAGCACAGAGTAACATCATCTTATCATCTTGGCTAGCCAATGGATAAACTTCAAAAACAATCAATTTGCCTTCTAGCAAACATAATTTTGTTTGTTTAATGGTAGGTTAATAAAATAGAGAGGCGCAGCCAATAAACCAAAAAACTTACCATCTTAATTATAATTGAATTTCATTTGTTGTAGGTTTAGTTTGTTGCATATATTTATATAAAATCATCTATAAGTTAATTATTTGATAGTGAGCCATATATGTTGCATAAAATCAAATACCAAGACCCTCTCTTATTGACTAATTCCGACCATCAGGAGCAAATCCGTAAAGCGGCAGATGATATTCTCCAAACTGGGCTTGATCTCAAGCAACTTGTGGCTAAAGAATTGCGGTGGGCAAAAGAAAAAAAATCACATTCCTATTCTGAACACTTAGCAATTAAACTGGCTCATTCTCGAAAAATATTAAAAAACTTAGACTCTCCACTTCATATTTCAGTTGTGTTTGCAATATATAAAGAACACCAACGTATACTTAGTCAAACAGAACACCAACATGGAGAAGATTTTTTAAGGCAAAAAATCAGACAGATGTTATGGCTGTGCCGTGATATAAACAACATAACCTGGGACATGACATTAGTAGATGATGGCTGCCCAAACAGTAGCGGTCTACTGGCACAGAAGATATTAAAAGATGGAACTCTTCCAGAAAGTGTTAAAGTGCTTTTTTTACAAGAGGCCATCAATAATAACCATCCCATAACCTACCCATTAAGCAAAACTGACGATAGCCGTAAAGGTGGTGCAGTTGCTCTTGGTTTATGGGAATCTGTACAAAATTATCATCAAAACCATGTAACTATTTATACAGATGCTGACCTATCTACAGATTTAGGACAATGTGGTTTATTGGTTTCTGGCATAACCAACAATGATATGGATGCAGCTATAGGCTCTAGACGGGAACCATCATCAATTGTAATCAAGAGTGGAAAACGCAATGATCGTGGCAAACTATTTATCTATATTTGGAAAAGATTACTCCCAATACTTGCCAACGTAATTGATAGTCAATGTGGCTTTAAGGCTTTCAGGGCTGATGTAGCCCGTAAAATTTTAACTAACCTTACTGAAAAACAGTTTGCATTTGACATTGAACTATTACTGAAAACAGAACTAAATAGAAGCAAATCTATTACAAACATACCTATAGCTTGGTTTGATAGTGAAGCAGCATCCACCACAACAGATCTACAGCCCTATTTACCGATGTTAAAAAGTATTGCTGGGTTCTACAACAAATATCTACCAGCAAACCCGGAAGCTGATGGTTTTGCCAATTTAATTGAAAAATTGGAGGAAAATAACTGGGAACAACTCCTGAGGCACATTCCAGAAGAAATTACACAGCGAGAACCAGGAGAGTTTATTGAATATAATGGTGTAAATGCCAGTGAGCTA
>JADFZS010000030.1 GCA_015232405.1 Magnetococcales bacterium
GCTGCAAGCGAAGATAGTGAAGAAGAGGTAGAAGAGGCTGCAAGCGAAGAAGATGTCGAAGAGGCTGTTAGCGAAGATAGTGGTGAAGAGGCCGACGACCTAGAAGAGCAGTTTTTTGCCGATATGGATGGTGACAGCGAAGAAGAAGAGCCTGAACCTGAACCTGAGCCTGAACCAGAGCCTGAGCCTGAACCGGAGCCAGAGCCTGAACCAGAGCCAGAGCCTGAACCTGAACCTGAACCTGAACCTGAACCAGAGCCTGAGCCTGAATTGACTCTTGCTGAAAAAGGTTTGACAGCAGAATTTTTACGGGAAAACTATGGTGAACAGGTTGAGACAATTGCTCGAGAGATGACCCAGACTCTTCTCGGTGATATATTGCCAAAACTATTGGAAGAGGTTGTTCGTGAGGAGCTGGAGCGGATTAAAAACGGCAACTAGATAATAGTGGTACAAATAGTAGAGTAACTATCGGCAAGAGATATTATTATAATACCTCTTGCCGTTTGGTTTTATAATAATTGATATATTTTAAGCGGAACGAAATTTAAAAATGGTGGATTTGGCAGATAATACCCTCCCCAAGACATATGACCCTCGGGATGTCGAGACTCGTCATTATGCAAAATGGGAGAAGATGGGATACTTTGAACCGGGTGAAAAAGCAGGGCGAGAATCTTACTCCATTATGATTCCTCCACCCAATGTGACTGGCAACCTACACATGGGACACGCCTTTCAAGATACGATTATGGATGCGTTGATTCGTTACAATCGTATGCAGGGCAAACAAACTCTATGGCAGGTTGGTACTGACCATGCGGGAATTGCAACCCAAATGGTAGTGGAGAGACAGCTAGAGGCAGAAGGCAAAACTCGCCATGATCTAGGCCGCGATGAATTTATAAAACGGGTTTGGCAGTGGAAGGAGAGCTCTGGTGGTACTATTGTTCGTCAGCTCCGGCGTTTGGGAGCCTCCTGTGACTGGAGCCGTGAAAAATTCACCATGGACCCCCAGATGTCCGATGCCGTGCGCGAAGAGTTTGTCCGTCTCTATAATGAAGGGCTGATCTATCGGGGTAAACGTTTGGTAAACTGGGACCCGGTACTCCACACGGCTGTCTCTGATCTTGAGGTAATCTCCGAGCAAGAAGACGGTTTTATGTGGAATATACGCTATCCCATGGCTGATGGATCTGGCTATTTGGTAGTTGCCACCACGCGACCTGAAACCATGCTTGGTGACTCAGCAGTAGCTGTACACCCTAAAGATGAACGTTATCTTGCAATCCATGGCAAAGAGGTAACTCTTCCACTTACTGGTAGAACAATTCCAGTTATTGTCGACGACTATGTAGACCCGGAGTTTGGCTCAGGGTGTGTAAAAATAACCCCAGCCCACGATTTTAATGATAACGAAGTTGGTGGTCGCCACGATCTTGAATTGATAAATATTTTTACCAACGATGCCACCATCAATGATACCGCACCCGAAGCTTATCGGGGTATGGATCGTTTTGTGGCAAGAAAAAAAATAGTTGCCGATTTAGAAGAGTTGGGTCTTCTCGAAAAGGTAGAACCCCATAAATTGATGATCCCCCGTGGTGATCGCTCCAAAGCCATCATTGAGCCATATCTTACCGATCAATGGTATGTAAAGACCTCATCACTGGCCCAAGAGGCCATTAAAGCTGTGGAAGATGGTCGTATCCGTTTTGTCCCCGCCAACTGGGATAAAACCTATTTTGAGTGGATGCGCAATATCCAAGATTGGTGTATATCTCGACAGATCTGGTGGGGCCATCAAATTCCTGCATGGTACGGACCTGACGGTCATCTTTTTGTCTGTAACTGTGAAGAGGAGGTCTATGAGTGGGCTGCGGAACATTATGGTCGTCCGGTTAATTTAACTCGTGATCCCGATGTTCTTGATACATGGTTTTCGTCTGCTCTCTGGCCTTTTGCCACCCTGGGTTGGCCAAAATTGACCAAGGAGATGGAGGATTTTTATCCGACAAATGTTCTTGTTACCGCATTTGATATCATATTTTTCTGGGTTGCCAGAATGGTAATGATGGGCCTTAAATTTACCAAGAAGGTTCCTTTTCATGATGTCTATATCACCGGGCTGGTTCGTGACGGTGAGGGTAATAAGATGAGTAAATCCAAAGGGAATGTTTTGGACCCCTTGGATTTGATTGATGGTATCGATTTGGACTCCTTGGTAGAGAAAAGAACCAAGGATATGATGCAGCCCCATCTAGCTAAAAAAATTGCAAAAGCCACTAGAAAAGAGTTTCCCGACGGTATCCCACCATTTGGGGCCGATGCTCTGCGCTTTACCATGGCGAGTCTGGCGACACAGGGTCGGGATATAAAATTTGATCTGGGTAGAATTGAGGGATACCGCAATTTTTGCAATAAGCTCTGGAATGCTACCCGTTTTGTCTTGATGAATAGTGAAGGTAAAAATTGCGGAGTCAGCTCTGAAACCTTGAACTACACTTATGCCGACCGCTGGATACTCTCACGTTTGCAACAGGTTAAAAAAGAGGTTGCTGGCTCTTTGGAAGAGTACCGCTTTAATGATGCCGCCAGTGTGGTCTATCAGTTTGTTTGGGGTAGCTATTGTGACTGGTATCTGGAGATGGTAAAGCCTGTATTATATGGGGATGAGGTAGCCGAAACCTATAAAATTGCCACCCGTCACTGTATGGTAGGGGTGTTGGAAGAGTCATTACGTCTGTTACATCCCCTTATGCCGTTTATCACTGAGGAGTTGTGGCAAAAAGTGGCAGGTTTGGTGGGTCGAAGTGGTAAGTCCATAATGATCGCCTCCTGGCCGCAACCAGATGCTAGTTACGTTGATTTGGATCTGGAAAAAGAGTTGACCTGGGTTATGTCCCTGGTCACTGCTGTACGAACTATTCGTGCGGAAATGGATATCTCCCCTGGTAAGCGGTTGGCTATCTTGGTCCAAGGCAGCCAGGATATGGTAACAAGGCTCCAAAGACATCACGGTTTGATTGTACCTTTGGCAAAGTTGGACTCCTGGCAGATACTGGAAGGTGAAGCACCCCAAGGGGCTGCAACCGGGGTTGTGGAGGAGATGCAAATATTTATTCCCTTAGCAGGTCTAATAGATGTAGAGGCAGAGACCAGCCGTTTACAAAAAGGGTTGCAGAAGTTGGACAAAGAGCTGCAACGTGTTGTTGGTAAACTGACCAATCCCAATTTTCTTGCTAAAGCCAAGCCAGAGGTGGTGGCAAAAGAGAAGGGTAAACAGCAAGAACTTGAAGAGAAAAAAAATAGCTTAACAGAAGCCTTGCTTCGCATAGAGAAACTACGGAGTGCATCATGATTCCAATTTGGGCCGATATTTGTAAAAACGCATTAGCTCAGGATTTAGGCCGTGGTGATATCACCACAAATACCTTGGTTCCAGCCAGCCAAAAAGCTGAGGCTGAGATGGTGGCAAAGGAGGATTTTGTCGTCTGCGGTCTGCCGGTGATGGTTGAGGTGTTCAGACAGGTTGATCCCAGAATTAGAATGTTGCCAGATATTCCCGATGGTGATGGTATCCGTTCTGGTAACAGGGTCTGCACCTTGACGGGTCCGGCACGGGGTATTTTAACTGGAGAGCGGGTTGCCCTTAACTTTTTTCAAAACCTCTCTGCTGTTGCCTCCCTCACCAGACAATATGTGGAAAAGGTAAAAGGGACCAATGCTCGAATTGTTGATACCCGTAAGACAACACCGGGTCTAAGACAGCTACAAAAATATGCGGTTCGAGTGGGTGGTGGTTACAACCACCGCATGGGTCTTGATGATGGGGTTTTGATCAAAGAGAACCATATCACGTTGGCTGGTGGTATTACCGAGGCAATAAATTTGATGGAAGAGTCTGCCAGCCATCTCCACCGCATCGAAATAGAGGTTGAAACATTGGATCAGGTTCGTGAGGCTTTGGATGCAGGAGCCCAGGCAATATTATTGGACAACATGGATATACCAATGTTGGAAAAAGCGGTGGCTATTGCTGGGGGAAAAGCCCTGTTAGAAGCGAGTGGAAATGTGAATTTGGATACTGTACACGGTATTGCAGAGACAGGAGTAGATCTTATATCTGTTGGAGCTATAACCCATAGTGCCGGAAGTCGGGATGTCTCCCTCCTCATCACAACCTAGTGCTCAAAGCAAAATTCTCAATGCTCTGCGGAATGCCAGGGGTAAACCTCTGTCGGGCCACCTACTGGGCAAAGAGCTGGGAATCTCCAGAGCAGCGGTCTGGAAACGGGTTGAGGGCTTACGCAAGAGCGGATATCAGGTAGAATCCTATCCTCGTCAGGGTTATGTTCTGGTTGGTGAACCCGATACTCCAACTGCCAGTGCGGTTGCTGGGTATTTGCAACAAGATGTTTTGGCAAGTGGGCTTTTTAGCCCGGATAAGATCCAGTTTTTTACCACCCTGGACTCTACCAACATCTATGCAGGTAAAATCGCCAGAGAAGGCGCGGCAGATGGAACCGTGGTTATTGCTGATAGCCAGAGTGCAGGTCGGGGACGTTTAGGGCGGGTTTGGGACTCCCCATCTGGGGTTAACCTCTATTTTTCCCTGATTTTACGTCCAGCTATTGAACCAAGATATGCCGCCCAGTTAACCCTGCTTACCGGATTGGCCCTGGCTGAGTCCATCAGAGAATTTGGAGCTGATGATGTTGAGATAAAATGGCCAAACGATCTGCTGTTGGGGGGAAAAAAAGTTGCAGGCATTCTGACTGAAATGGCTGTTGAAGAGAATCAAGTGCAATTTGTTGTGGTTGGAGTCGGGGTAAATGTCAATGTTGAGATATCTGGTTTAACAGAGGAAATTGGCAAAATAGCAGCTGTGCTATCTGACCATTTAAAAAAAAAGGTCAAGAGATCTGCATTTTTAGCCGATTTTCTTAACAGGTTCTTGGGTTGGTATCGACTATACCTTACAGATGGTTTTGCTTCTATCAGGTCAATATGGTTGGATAGATCCCGTATAAAAGGGCGAAGGGTGCAGGTTAATCTGGTTGATGAGAGTTTTTCCGGTACAGCTGTAGACCTTGATATTGACGGTTTTTTGTTGGTTAAACGAGACGATACCCAAAAAGAGGCTAAAGTATTGGCTGGGGATGTGTTGTTGTTAAATAAGGATAGCTAAGCTGATGCTTTTGGTGGTTGATATTGGAAATACCAATCTGGTTTTAGGTGTTTATAAGGGTAAATCCCTTATTCGCCACTGGCGTTTGGCAACACGTGTTGATCAAACAGGTGATGAGTATGGTATATTGGTAGCCAATCTGTTTAATTTGGCTGATATATCGTTGGATCAGATCAAAGGGGTGATAATCGCAAGTGTAGTACCCCCTATACAGTCGGCAATTGTCCGGGCATTGCGTCGTTATCTGGATATACCACCGATTATAGTCGGACCGGGCCTTAAAACCAGTATGCCCATCCGTTATGATAACCCCCGTGATGTGGGGGCCGACCGTATAGTCAACGGTGTTGCTGCGTATGATTTAATCGGTGGTGCTGTGGTGGTGGTAGATTTTGGTACCGCGACAACTTTTGATCTCATTGGTCCAAAAGGTGATTATTTGGGAGGGGCGATTGCGCCGGGTTTGGGCCTCTCCATGAATGCACTTTTTGAGAAGACGGCTAAATTACCGCGTATTGAGCTGGTAAGGCCAAAAAAAGTGGTAGGACGTGATACAGTTGCTTCTATGCAGTCGGGACTGTTTTGGGGGTATGTAGGATTGGTAGATGGTTTAATTGATAGGATTATTGTTGAGTCCGGTTATGATCCTGTTAAGGTTGTCGCAACTGGTGGTTTGGCCCGTTTGATGGCAACAGAGAGTGAGAAAATAGAGTTGATCGATGAGTTTCTCACCTTAAACGGTCTAAGGTTGCTTTATGAACGTAACATCTAAGACTATATAATATGAGCAAAATAGCTAACTTAAAAATGGGTATGGCAGGTTTTAGTCTCTCTTCTATACCGGGTTTGTCTATGATTGGACAACTCTTTGCCAAAGTTGGAATGCCAACAGCGTTGCGACCGATATTGACTGGTGTTGGACCGTTTGTATTGGTGGTGGTACTCGCTATTTTGAATATAGTTCTGTTTTTTAGTGCAGGCTCTCCTGATGATGATGGGGAGATTTGGGACGGTCCATTGATGACCGAAAAGTTATATCAACTACCTGACCCTGCCACAGCAAAGATTGTAAATACTGGAATCAAGAAAAAAAGAAGAAAAAATATTGAGACTCAACAGCTGGTAGTTGAACAGCCGGCAAAAACCACACCTGAAGCTTCTGCACCCAGTGAAGACCCATATGTTGAGGAGGAGTATGAAGAAGAGGAAGAGGAGGAGGTTACCTATCCTAAAAAGTTTATAGTACAGGTGGGACAGTTTATGTCTGAGAGTGGTGTTGACTCTCTGATCAAAAACATGCAAAACCGGGGTTACTATCCCAAAGTTAGTGTTATCAAACAAAAAAGCTATCTAAACAACGTGCAGGCTGGACCTTATGCTACAGTTGAGGCTGCCAGGGAATCTGAAGTTAAGCTACGGGCTAACGGCAAAGTTGTTAAAGTGGAGTCCAGCGAGGATGGCTATATAATATCCCTAAGTAAATCTTCCAAGTTATCTCCAGCTCTCACAAGTATGCAGAGGTACGATGCCATGGGCATCGCTCCCCTAAGACTGGTTAAAGCGGCCCAGTTTAAGCCAGTTAAAAGTGTCTATATGGGTCCATATAACAGCAGACAAAAGGCCGAAGAGGTAAAAACTCGTATGGCTGGCATAAGCATGGCCATCCCGGTAGTACATGAGTGGGAAGAGGAAGATGAGGAGGAGTAAGTCTCCTTTTGTGTTACATTGCAAATATTAGCTACAATCTTAACTAGAATTTAGATTCAATGTGTAAGCAAATTGATTTGCCTCATAATTGAAGTAAATAAGTTCCTTCCCGTAGAATGACCATTAATAAGTTATTCATTGTATCAAAAACTACTATCGATACTCTTTAGTCGCTTCTCTATTTCCAGTATATGCACTATAGTGATTAGATTATTGTGTTTGTTTTAATCGTCGCTGGGGATTGGTTATGAGTAATGAGTTGCATCAACTTTTAGAAGAGCCTTATCATGAGCTTTTCAATCAGTTAAAAGCAATAATCTATAAGCATGTAACTGATACAGAACCTAACTTTGGTCAATATCGCGAGGCAGTTATTTATCAAATTGACCATGGTATAGGACATCTAAATCGAGTTTCACAGAACATGGCTGTCTTGTTAAGAGCTGCACAAAAAGAACTCCATCCTGCAGACCGCTTTGCAGCTATGTGTGCTGCCGCATTTCATGATATCGGTATGCATTTTGGGTGGGAGCTTTTAGATCCAGAAATTAAAGAACCGCTTTCTGATGAACATTCAGAAATCATTAGGGATCTTCATGCTGAGATAGGTGGGCATTGGTTTCGTAGTATTTGTTCTAGTTCACCTCCAGACATTTTGTATTATGATCTAACTGGACGTCAGATTGATATGCTTAAAAGTGATAGATTGAATCGCAGAATTAGTTTTGCAATAGAAACACATGGTCTTTGTGAAACAGAACTTGAAGCCAAACTTTTTGAACAAATAGACGATACCAAAGAACGATCACTTATAGAGTTTTTAACTTGTGCTCTTACAATAGCAGATACTTTGGATATGGATAGTCAGCGAGTATCCAATGCTAGGATGGAGGCAGCAAAACGTTTTTGGAAAGGTAAAGACAGCATAATTCAACCGGATATAAAAGATCTTAGCCGTTTTTTGATGGTTCACTATTTTGGCTCGGCTAAGTTGCAACTAGTACAAAATAGCTCAATGGTTGAGTTTATTACACAGCCAAAGATGCCAGATAAAATGTTAGATGATCCTGACTATAAAAAATTTCGTGATTATCTACTTGAGCAATACCGTAAGCGTCTACGGCCTAGCAATTCTTATCATCAAAGAATAATTAAAGACTATGCAGGGATTGACTTCGTATCAATTGATGTTCCTAACTTTTCTTATGAGCCTGATCAGTTCTTTATTGAAAAAGATATTTTAAAAAAGATCATGACTGTACTTAATATTATAGATCCAATTGATAACATTCAATTGAATGTTCCAAATGATCAAGCATGTAAATCAAATGAAAAATTTGGTGTGGCCTCACAAAAAGAACCATATGATGAAATTCTTCAATTGCGGATTTTAACTACTGATAATTTTGAAGCACCAAGTACGTTGTTACGTCCGGAATTTCAGACTGTACCATTCCACTCAGTTCGTGAAGGTCAGTTACAGGAAATTATTCAGTGGGCAGAAAATGAAGAATCACTTTATTCTACAGAGGTACGTTTACTTATAGGTGCTGGTGGTTCAGGTAAGACCAGATTGATGTTAGAGGGGTGTAATCGACTTAAAAAAAAAGGTTGGATAGCTGGTTTTTTACCACATGGAAAGTTGTCAAAAAATACAAAGTTATTAAAAAAACTTACTTTAGAGCCGATTAATGCATTGATAGTACTTGACTATGCTGAAAGTCGTAGGGAGGAGTTGGTTAAAGTATTGATGGAAGCTGTTGGGATTTCAGTCAATAGACGTTTTTGTGTTGTGTTATTGGCTCGTGGTGCTGGAGATTGGTGGGATGGTCGTGCAGATAAGCTTAAAGAGTATCCTGAAGTTGAGGCTGTATTACGTAGTTCTGCTACCTCGGGTCCTTATTTACTTACAGCTAAAACTCTTAACTCTGATGACCGTAAAAAAATTTTTTATGAAGCTCAATATGCTTTTGCAAAGAAATTAAACAAAACAACCACGACTATACAACCTCCTGATCTTTTGGATGATCATTTTGATCAGTTACTATATATCCATATGACAGCTTTGGCTTCATTACGAGAAGAAAAAGTTAGTTTAGCTGCTGATGATTTACTGGATCTTACTCTTAGTCATGAACGAGATTATTGGGAAAAGTGTGGCAAAGAAGCTGGTTTTGATGTTCATATGATTGATGGTATTTCTCAAGTTGTACTACAGTTAACATTAGCAGGAGGTACAGATAGTTCAAAAGATGCTAAGATTGTAATTAGACACACACCACAATCTCGTGACTGGACAGCTCAGCAACGGATTGAGCTATTCAATTTACTACGTCGTCTATATTCTAATGATGGAGGTGGTATCAGTTCTCTGGAGCCTGACCTGCTAGGTGAACATTTAGTTGCAATGGAGTTAAAAAGGGATAACGAACCTTTGGACATTGCTTTGATCGAAGCATCTAAGGAGTCTGAAGTATTACATGCTTTAACTGTTCTGAATCGCTTGGCTGCTCGCCGTAAAGATCAGGAAAACTGGATAGAGTATGGTTTAGAACGTTGTTTGATTAGCGAATTTGCTATAGTTCGCGCTGAGCAAGCTATTCAAGTAGCGTTAGCTAGTGGTGATCCAATAGGTAAAATTTTAGCAAGAGTGGTTGAAGAAAAAAAACTCCCAAAGGTTGTTAATCATATTTTTAAACGCAATTTAATACCAATTAATACTGTTGCACTACTTGAGCTAGCTTTAGTGGTATCAAAGGAGCGATATATCCGTCTGAAAAATAAGGGTCACCTAAAAGGGTTTAAGAAAATTCATGATTATGCAGAGAGTTGTCATGTTTATGGCATGAGACTTACAGAAACATCGAAAATAGAAGATGGTATGGTGTTATATGATGAAGCACTTCATTTTATGGAAAGTATACGACATTTAGCAGAAGAAGCTGAGAGTAATTACTTATCATCACTATCAGGTAAAGCAGAAATTCTCATGAAGATAGGAGATAATGAAAATGCTCTAAATATCTTTTATGAAGTTCTTAATAATCGTCGAATATTAGTTGAGAAAAATCATGGATGGGATTTTAAATTAGATTTAATAAGTGGTTTAATTAATTATGGCATTGCATTAAACTCTAATGGACGTTGGAAGGAGGCTGCTGATCAATATCGCCAATCTTTAGATATATTGGATAATAAGAACTATATTGGATGTGAGGAAAATCGAATATATTTAACAGCACTTACTAAAAAAAAGTTATCGCTATCTCTATTATATTTAAATAAACTAAAAGAATCTGCAGAATTATTGGTAGAATCATTGGTAGGTTTACAGTACCTGAGTACTGTTAACAGGGATGCATACCAACAATTTTTAGCAGATGCCCACTTTAGAGTTAGTATGTTGTTTCTATCAATCGAGAACACCAGTTTAGCTGAAAAACAGAATAAAGAGCACCAAAAGATTGTTCATTTCCTATTTCAAAGTCGCCCAAATGTTTTTATGGGAAATTATATCTGGTCGCAGCTACTAACAACTGAAATATTTATAGAGCAGGGCAATCTATCTTCTATTTATAAAATATCTTCTGAAATTTTACCATTGGCTCAGGAAAACTTAGAGAAAAACCCTGAGAGTGGTAAGCAAGCTATGGCTCATGTTTATCATGTACATGCTACAGCTCTTTTGAATGAACAAGATTCAAGTTTAGCTTTATTTACAATAGAGAAGGCTATAGAGTTGCGAGAACAGTTGAATGCTAAAATTCCAATTGTTTATGGAGCTGATTTAGCGATAGATTTAGAGTTGTTTGCGAGATGTCTATATTCGGATGGACAGCAGAATAAGGCTAAGGATTCGATTAAAAAATCATTTGAGACGCTTAAGTATTATCACAGTACAAATCCCATCTTATATTATAGACAGATGCGCAGGGTTGCTAAAAGTTATAAGTTGATTATGGAAAAAGATATTCCAAATTTGGAAATTGAGTTAATGGAGCAAACAAAATGTAACCCAGAACGTTTGAAACTTCAAGAGATGGAAGATGAAGATCTGTTTCAATCCAAGATGAAAAAATAAAATAATGAATAATATATATCTTGTCAGTTGAAAAATTGTTAGTTCTATATGGTTTAATTTATGATTAAAAAAACAGCTTGTCATTGGTGATTAATGAGACACAATATCTTGTTAATTACTTACACAAGCTTTTAAGGCCATTCTAAAACTCTAACAACTAGGAAATTTTTGCCAACTCTATCCCATTTATATAGGGGACTATTTTGCCCTTTTTCGATTTTTGATAGAGAAATATCTTCCACATCAATTGGTTAATGCAAGTTATAATATAGGTAGAAATTTTCTCCATTTACCCAAGATATGATGCTTTTTTGGCTTAATTAAATATCCTGTTGTTTTATGTTAAGCTGTTGAATTGTTGCAGTAAATTGATGAGCATTGTTTGTCTTCTTTGTTGTTGAACTTCCACCAAAACATTGTTGTGGCACGCATATTGTATTTGTTAGGTGAATAATAACAATAAGTGGCGATTGATTATTATGATCGTCATGGTCTATTTATTTCCTTTGAAGGAGCGTGTCTGATGGCCAGTATTGCTAAGTTGGTTGCGATGGAATCTATTTTAGAACAGATGGCAGGTGAGTTGGTTCTAGAGGTACAAGAGGGACGGGCGCAAGTTGACGAAGAGTTGATGCAGTGTATGGAGTCTTTAGTTCTGTCTGCTCGTAAGACCCAGATTTTTCGCGAGAAGAAAGAGGCTGCTGAAATGCAGGATCTTCGCAACGAGTCAAATACCGTCGAACTCAGCCGCATGGCAAGTTGATCAAGTTGGTTTTGCATGAATGCAGCTGAACTTCTTGAGAGGACTCTCTATCGAGATGGTCTGATGCTGGTTATTGATAAACCAGCAGGTATTGCTGTGCATGCCCCACCCGGTGGTGGTGTAGCCTTGGAGAGCTATTTTGATGCTCTACGGTTTGGTTTGCCGAAAAAACCCTCTCTGGCTCACCGTCTTGACAAGGCAACCAGTGGTTGTTTGGTTTTGGGTCGCCATGCCAAAGCATTGCGTAAACTTGGGAAGTTGTTTGCCAACGAGCAGGTTAAAAAACGCTATTGGGCTGTGGTAAAAACTGCACCACCAGAGCCAACAGGGTTGATTGACCTGCCCCTGTTAAAGGTGTCCCAAGGCAGTCACCGATGGCATATGGTGGTTGATGACGGGGGTAAACCATCTCAGACCGACTATAGGGTATTGGGTAGCTCTGATCATGGGGTATGGTTGGAGTTATCTCCACGTACTGGTAGAACACATCAACTGCGTGTGCACTGTGCCGCAATGGGTTTTCCCATTGTTGGTGATCATCTCTATGGAGTAGCTGAAAATAATATTTCCCGCTACTCTTTGCAACTCCACGCCCAAAGTGTGGAGGTTCCCCTCTATCCTAAACGTTCCCCAATTGCAGTAGAGGCTCTGCCTCCTCCCCATATGTACTCTCTTTTAAAAGAGTGTGGATACACCCTGTAATTTGCCATCAATTTTTGCCGTTCTCTTTTTCTTAACCAAGTATCTGGTTGATTTGTTTATCCCCTTTCATGTAATTATTCCTCAATATCGTTTAAATTATTGGCAAACTGTGGATATGGGGTATAAACTCACCTAAATTAATTAGATTATTTACACCTTGGTGGCTCTGCCCCCAACCCTAAATAGGGGGTTGTTAGTTTATCGGTTGGTCTGTAAAGAGGCTATGCCCCAAGGTTCAAATCAACTATAAGCAGAATAAAGGGATATTAAAGCCATGGGTTTGGAGGCAGATGAACAGGGTCCAGATGAAAAGGCAGGAGAAATTGTTGAAGGTGAAGGCATAGCCGCAGAACAACTGGGACGTTTTGTCGAACGCATTGAGCGGTTGGAGGAGGAAAAATCAGCCATTGCCACCAATGTGAAAGAGGTTTACGCGGAGGCTAAATCCCAAGGATTTGACCCAAAAATAATGCGTAAGATAGTTCGCTTAAGAACTATGGACCCCCATGAGGTTGATGAAGAAGAGGCGATGATTCACCTATATAAACGTGCATTGGGGATGGGGTCTTAACGGAATAACTTTGTGGATAATATAGAATTTTTTGCTACTACCGCTTTTGGTATGGAGTCACTGCTAGCTCAGGAACTACGCGACCTTGGAGCTGGTGGAGTACGTCCTGCAAAAGCTGGAGTGGCTTTTCGTGGGCCAATTCGTTTGGCCTATGCTGTCTGTCTCTGGTCCCGAACTGCCAGTCGGGTGATATACCCAATAACCAGGTTTCATGCTGAAAATCAGCAAGCCCTCTATGATGGAATTTATAAGATTGCCTGGGAAGAGCATCTTGATAAAGGGGGAACCCTGGCAGTAGATTTTACCGGAACAAATGAGTTGATAAAACATACCGGATTTGCTGCCCGCAAGGTTAAAGATGCCGTTGTAGATCGGTTTCGGGAGTTGACCGGGGTTCGACCTTCGGTAAATACCGAGCAACCCGACTTACGGATAAATGTGCGTCTTAGGGCTGATAATCGGGTGGCTGTCAACATTGACTTGTCTGGTGAAAGCCTCCATCGTCGTGGTTATCGAACTCAGGCAGGTAACGCCCCTTTAAAACAGAATCTTGCAGCTGCAATTTTACTGTTTTCTGATTGGGCCAAAATTGCCAAAGATGGTGGTCCTTTTGTCGACCCCATGTGTGGTTCCGGTACTCTGCCCATTGAGGCTGCAATGATAGCCAGCGATACAGCACCAGGTTTAACCAGAGACTATTTTGGTTTTATAGGTTGGCTTGGACATGATGGTGAATCTTGGGAGGAGCTTCTTGTTGATGCTCGTAAGCGTTCTGATGCTGGTAAAGAGAGCCTGCCCCCAATATTGGGTTTTGATGCTGACCCCAAGATGATACGTTTTGCCACGGAAAATTGCGCTAAAGCAGGGTTTGAGCAACATATCCAATTCAGGCAGGGAGATGCTTTGGAGGTTCAGCCCACAAGAAAGGGCAGGGGGCTGTTGGCTTTCAACCCGCCTTATGGTGAAAGACAAAGCAACATAGCCCAGCTGCAATCTTTATATCGCAGTGTGGGAGATATTATCCGTTACCGATTTGTTGATTGGCATCGCACAGTTTTTACAGGTCTGCCCGATGCACCTCAGGCGTTGGGTGTTACCCCAAATAAAAATGTTACCCTCTATAACGGTCCTCTGCCGTGTTCTTTACTTTCATATACCCCTGCCCAACAAAAAAAGAGTGTTATCTCCAAAGCAGCCAACCAGCAAGCTGAGATGTTTGCCAACAGACTGAAAAAAAATATAAAACAGTTAAAACGGTGGTTGAAAAGAGAGGAGGTTACCTGTTATCGCCTATATGATGCCGATATGCCTGAGTATGCCCTGGCGGTGGATGTCTATGAGCAGTGGGTCCATGTACAGGAGTATCAAGCACCGGAAACAGTAGACCCAAGTAAAGCAAGAGAGCGGTTGAATGCAGCACTTAAAGTCATTCCTGAAGTTCTGGATGTGCCAGAACATAATGTTTTTTTAAAGGTCAGGCGTAAACGGTCTGGTGGCTCCCAATATGGGAAGCTTGACCAAAGGGGAACTTTGCGTGAGGTGCGTGAGGGTGGTTTGCGGTTTTTGGTCAATTTTACCGACTATCTTGATACCGGGCTATTTTTAGACCATGCACCTACTCGTCGTATCATTCGGCAAGAGGCCAATGGCAAAAGATTTCTAAACCTATTTGCCTACACAGGAGCGGCCTCGGTTTATGCTGCAGATGGTGGTGCTGCCTCCACTTTAACTGTGGATCTATCCAACACCTACCTTGATTGGGCTAGACAAAATATGGCGATGAACGGTTTTAAAGGCCAGGATCATGCTTTTATTACCGCAGATTGTCTGGGTTGGGTATCCCGATGTCATGGACGATTTGATCTGATATTTTTAGACCCACCAACTTTTTCCAACTCCAAAAGTATGAATGGTAACTTTGATATTCAACGGGACCATTTAGAGCTGATTAACTCGGTGACAAAACTCCTTGATTCTGGGGGAGTATTGATTTTTTCCAATAATCATAGACGTTTCAAGATGGATGATGCACTGTTGAAGTCAACGGATGTAAATGTGGTTGATATCAGTAAGGATACCTTTGATCCCGATTTTGCACGCAATAAAAAAATTCACAATTGTTGGCGAATTCAAAAAAAATAGGGATTTCTGGGATAATAGGTTTCAAATTTCTAGAGCTTTTCTGTATACTGGTGTAACATGCTTTAATCTAAACTTAACGGCTGTAGGAAATTTTTTGTTGGCGTAATATCTTGATTTGTTAGGGTTTAATAGAGTAGAATCCCAATTACCTATAGTGTGAGTAGGCTGTTTGCTGTTACACTTGGTAAAAAATATATTGATCTTTTAAAACCCTTCCCCCTACCGTTTGTTGGTTTGGGAAGGATGAAATAAATGTTAGTTAATAGTGATAAAAAATCGCTGAGGAGTTAATAATGGGACAGAAAAATAAATTCCGGCTGGTTACCAGAAGTGACTTTGATGGTCTGGTATGTGCGGTTTTATTAAAAGAGTTGGACATGATCGATGAGATCAAATTTGTTCATCCTAAAGATATGCAGGATGGAAAAATTGATATTACTAGCCGTGATATAACTACAAACCTACCCTATGTTGAGGGTGTTTATCTCGCATTTGATCACCATTTAAGTGAAATTATTCGCCGTGGAGGAGATAAGCCGGATAACCATATCATAGACCCCAAAGCTCCATCTGCTGCCAGGGTTGTCTACGATTATTACGGTGGTGTAAAAGGGTATCCAAAAATTCCCATCGATATGATGGAAGCGGTTGATAAGGGTGATGCCGCCCGTTTTAATAAAGATGAAATTCTTAATCCTACCAACTGGGTGTTGTTGAACTTTTTAATGGATGCCCGTACCGGCCTTGGTAGATTTCGTCAGTTTACAGTTTCCAACTATCAACTAATGATGCAGTTGATTGACAACTGTCGCGACCACCCAATTGAAGAAATTTTACTGCTTCCTGATGTTAAAGAGCGAGTAGATCTCTATTTTGAACACGAAAAGCAGTTTATTGAACAGATCAGACGTTGTTCTACAGTCTATGACAACCTTGTGGTTTTAGATCTACGGGAAGAAGAGACGATCTATGCTGGTAACCGCTTTATGATCTATGCTCTATTTCCCGATACCAATATTTCCATCCATGTTTTGTGGGGATTTAAAAAACAGAACACCGTCTACGCCATTGGTAAGTCAATTCTCAAGCGTGACTCTAAGGTTAATGTTGGTGAGCTGGCTCTTAAATATGGTGGCGGTGGTCATCAAAATGCTGGAACCTGCCAGATTGACACTCCTGATGCACCAGAAGCCCTAAAAGAGCTGATTGAGTTTATTACCAAAGCTGGGTGATAAGTTTAACCTGTCTGACAAAATGCATAAACATTTGATAACATTGTCGTTATTCCTGCTTGCAGCAATCATTGATAACAAAAAATATGTGACATATTAGCATGGGAAGGAGGTTTTATTACCTCCTTCCCGTGGTTATATTGCCCCCCTTCATTAAAATGATTCCTATTATCATTTGTTACAATCCGTTTATTTTTCAATTTTTTTTTAGCTGCAATAAAAATATTGCCATCAACGCATCTATATATTTTATTAAGACTTTGTTTAATGGTTAAACAAAATATTAGACTTGTAACCATGAATATTCCTTAAATTCTCTTGTTACAAAGAAAATTTACACTGTATTAGTGGGGTCTATTCTGTTAACCTTTACAAGGTTAATACTTTGTTAAATTTTTACCTTTGAATGTAACAAGCTTTTTTTTTGTTTTTCTTGGAATATATTTAGAGTTCTGTTGTCAAATATGTATCAATTGCAAAAGGGCAGGGTTCATAAACTTTAGATGTTCTTAGGGATAGAAAGGCCCTTACTGAAATATCAGTAAATAGTCTTTTTATTTATTCAGAAGTTTACCCAAATCGGCAAAAGGGTTGTGAGTTGCAGCTTCAGGCTCCTCCTCTTTTTCTAAAGTTTGCCTCTCTGACGCAAGAAATTCTGTGTAGCGACTATGCTCATTATCATGGCAATAAATACATAAATTTTCCCAGTTGCTGCCGTCCTCTGGGTTATTGTCGTGATTATGGTCTTTGTGGTGGACTGTTAGTTCGGTCAGATTATCCTGACTAAATTCCCGACCACATTTAGCGCACACATGTGGATGGATCCGTAACGACTTTTCTCTATACCCGGCAGCCCTGCTGTCGTTATCGCTTCTCGCCATAGATACAATACGTTCCATTGCTGAGTTGCGTTGGTCGGTAGTTTTATTAAGTTTAGTGGTTGTACCCTTTTTTTTATAAGGTGGATTATTTGCCATTGTTTTAACTTTTTTTAAAAAATAAGAGATGGATATGAGATTCAAAGCTCCTTTTTCAAGCCAAGGGAGTTGAATTCATAATGAATGTATATGGTGATTGTAGCCCAATTAGCTGTTTTTTTCAAAATTTTTGCGGTCTAATTTTTTAATCGCTATGGTGTTTTTTAAAATACCCAAACTTGTTCCAAAGAATATTTTTACTGTCTTTTTATACCCTGATAGCCTATGGTAATGGGTAGGGAAAATGTTTAGGATAACGTTGCTGATTTTGGGGATTTAAGCACTGTTAGTAGTTGATCATAAAAGATTATTGAAAAACATTATTGAGCTTGCAATATAATAATAAACTTGTGAAGAATGTACGTATTTCTACACGCTATATAAAAAACTTAACTGTAAGGAAAAGAAAATGAGCATGACCTTGAGTGATCGGATTCAACTAGCTAGAAAAAATGCTGGCCTAACCCAAAAGGGGTTAGCTGATAAGGTGGGTATCAGTCAGACAGCGGTTCATAAGCTTGAGTGTGGTAGATCTAGATCTTCACGGCGCACCGTTAGTATTGCACTGACCTGTGGGGTTGATCCTATATGGTTGGATACTGGTCGTGGTGACATGCTTCTTCCTGGTGGTGGCACTCCAACTGAAACTCCTGGTGTGGGTGAAGATGAACAGCCATACCGCCCATTTCCTCTGATTGCCAGGGTGCCATTGATCAAGTGGGAGCTAATTGATACAATGTGCGCCTCTGATGATTTTGATCAGATTGACGCTGAGGCAATTGACTGGATTCCTGTTGCTCCACGCACCAGCACACGTTGTTATGCTTTGACTGTTCCTGATGACTCCATGGAGCCGGAGTTTTCCGAAAGAGAGATCCTTATAGTAGACCCAACCCAAGAGGGTGTCCATAACCAATATCTGGTTGCACGTCTGGAGGGTGATTCTCGTCCTACTTTCAAACAGCTGATTATCCTTGGTAACCGTCGTTATTTAAAACCGTTAAACGCCCGTTATCCGCTAATTGATGTGGAAGGCAGAATTGATGTTTGTGGGGTTGTGGTCTGTAAATATAAAGATTATGTGCTTTGATGCCATAATTTTTATATTAGAGAAAAATAGTACATATCAATTAAAATCATACGGTTAAAAGCAAAACCTTGGGAGGCCTTGCAGGCCCCCAAACCCCCACGCTTTTAAATGTAAAGGCATAAAAACAAAAGCAAAACCTTGGGCTTTGCCCAAACCCACAAGGGAGATAATCCCCCTTGACCCCTAAACAGTGAAAAATATTCTAAACAAAAAACTCGCCCATTTAACTATGGAGCGAGTTTTTTGTTTTTACATGATATTCCATTGCTTCACCTCCATGGCTATGGGATATTTTTTTCATGACACTATTAGCAGATCAAATCCAGCGTTATTCTCGCCAAATTATACTCAAAGATATTGGTGGTATCGGGCAGAGTAAACTTCTTGACTCCACAGTTTTTATCCTGGGTGCTGGGGGGCTTGGCTCTCCGGCTGCTCTCTATCTTGCAGCTAGCGGTGTAGGTCGTCTCATAATTGCTGATAACGATCTTGTGGAGCTATCCAACCTGCAAAGACAGATACTCCACACAACATCTGCAGTGGGTGAGGCTAAAGTTGAATCGGCAAAAAAAAACCTAAACGCTCTTAACCCAGATGTTGAGATTATCACCATATCCCAACGAGTAACTGAAAATAGTGTAGACTCTCTCATAGACAAGGCTGATCTGGTGTTGGATGGCAGTGATAATTTTGCCACCCGTTATCTCTTGAACGATGCTTGTTTAAAGCAAAAAAAATTGTTGGTTTCTGCTGCGGTGTTGGGGTTTGAAGGACAGATTGCCACTTTTGCCCACGGAATTGACCCAAAAGCACCATGTTACAGGTGTCTTTTTCCCAATCCTCCGCAGTCTGCTCCTACCTGCTCTACAGCTGGGGTGTTGGGAGCAGCAGTTGGCACAGTAGGTTCATTACAAGCAGCAGAAGCTATAAAGTTGCTTTTAGGTATAGGGCAAAATTTGATCGGCTCTATGCTTCTGATAAACACCTTTGACAATATCTACCATAATATCAACATTGCCAAACTGCCTGACTGCCCAACTTGTGGCTCTCAACGCCAGTTAATATAGTTTTTACCTCTCCAGAGCTATACTTTTTACCTGGGCAATTAATGATAGACCCTTTTTAATGGAGAGGGATTGTAAAGATTTTTTGGTGATTCTCGCTAAAATGGGACTGTTGCCAACCATTAATTTTACCACATATTGGGCAGGGTTCTCCTGGGCAACTTCAACTACCTGGGCCGGGAACAGATTAAGAATGCTGGTGTTACTTGGGTGGTCTAAGGCGAGGCTGACATCACGGGCAAATATTCTTACCCTAACTTTGTCGCCAATTGCCAGATTGTTATTGGCGATAAAAAGTCTCTGTGCCGGTTCCCCAAACTCAAGATGGTTTAAATGGTAGCTGGGATCATGGGCTACCACCCTGGCTGTTAACACTGTGCTGGCATCACTACGGTGGGCCAACGGCAGTTCAAGGGAGGTCATCATATCACTAATGGGGCCAGTTGCTATTATCTCTCCTGATTCCATTACAGCTAGATAATCGGCAAGTTGGAGAATCTCCCCCATATCATGGCTAACATGGAGTATAGGAAGCTGTAACTGGTTTTGTAATGAGCTAATAAAGCCCAAAATCCTTCTGCTTCCTGTTTGATCCATGGATGCCAAAGGTTCATCCATAATCAACAGTTCAGGATTTGATAAAATAGCCCGGCCAATTGCAACTCTCTGTTGTTCGCCACCTGATAATCCTTGTGGATGGCGATTTAATAGGGGTTCTAACTCCAATATTTGCACAACCCCATCCCAGGAGATGGAGCTTTTTTGGTTTTTGGATCTTTTGCGGCCAAAAAGTAGGTTATCTTTAACTGTAAGATGTTTAAAAAGACGGTTCTCTTGAAATACCACTCCCACCGGGCGTTGATGAGGGGGAAGAAAAATATTTTTTGCTTCATCTTGCCATATATCATCACCAAACCTTAAATATCCTTGTGTAGCTCTTTCCAGTCCTGCTAAACAGCGTAAAAATGTGGTTTTTCCACTACCTGATGGACCAAAAAGTCCTGTTACCCCACTGATAGCGGTGGCCAGATTGCTATTTAGGGTAAAATCCCCCTTTATAAGTTTAAAACGGGCCTCTAATTTCATGGTATGCCTATGGGTGTGCGACGATTAAAGGCGTTGACAAAAATTAGAGATGCAAACGACAACAATAACAGCAGTGCTGAAAGAGTGTGGGCCTGGGCATATTCCAAACTTTCAACATGGTCATAAATGGCTATGGAAATTACCTGGGTCTGTCCTGGAATGTTACCACCAACCATTAGAACAACACCAAACTCTCCCAGAGTGTGGGCAAAACCCAAAATAGTAGCTGTGATATAGCCTCCACGGGCCAGGGGAAAGGCGACATTAATAAAGGTATCCCATGGGGTTGCTCCCAAAGTAGCAGCGGCTTCAAGGGGTTTTGTTCCTATGGTTTCAAAGGCCCGTTGCAAAGGTTGCACGACAAAGGGCAGAGAGTAAATTACCGATGCTATCACCAGACCGGAAAAGCGGAAAGATAGAGCGTGACCAGTTATAGTCACCCAAGCTCCCCCAAGCCATCCATATGGACCCAGGAAAATCAGTAGATAAAATCCCAAAACCGTCGGTGGTAGTACCAAAGGTAGGGATATGACAGCTTCGGCTATGGTTTTAAAACGACCCTTGGAGTGGGCAAGCCACCACGCCATTGGTGTACCTATCAACAGTAATATGGCTGTGGTGACAAAGGCTAGCAGCAAGCTTAGCTTTAACGCCTGCCAATCCATACTATTTATTGTCTCAATAGCCATCACGGTACAGCATATCCCATAGCCTTGATAATATTTTTGCTATTGGCTGTTTTTAAAAATTTCATGAGAGCTAAAACCCCAGGGTTGCTTTTGTGCTGGTTGATAACAACAGCATCTTGGCGAATGGGGTTATAATATTGGTGAGGTATTATCCAAATATTTTTGGGATCGGCCTTTATGGTTTTAAGTTGTGATAGTGCAACAAAGCCGGAGTCAACACCACCACTAGCGACAAAGGCCAAAGTCTGTCCAACATTTTCAGCAAAGGCCATGTTGTTTTTGTGCTGTTTCCAGCTGTTGGTAAACTGCAAAACCTCTTTTGCTGCCATACCGTAAGGGGCAACCTTGGGATTGGATAGGGCTATGGGGCGAGCTTTTTTTTTGTGTAGATATTCCCGATTTATGTTTCTGTTTTTAGAGCCGGGAACCCAGAGAGCCAGCCTTCCCATTGCATAGGTAAATTGACTTTGTTTATCTGCCAAACCTGCTTGGGCAAGAAGGGTTGGTCTTTTTTGATCAGCAGCAAAAAAAACCTGAAATGGTGCGCCATTGACTATCTGGGCATATAGTTTGCCCGTGGAGCCAGTGCTGATTAAAAGATCGTGTTGAGTTTGTGCGGCAAAAATATCTGCCAGTTTTTCCATTGGTTGTTTGAAATTTGCTGCAACTGCCACATGGACGGTTTGACTGGCAGCGACACAAGGGTAAAACAGCAGCCAGAGTACAAATAGATACCTCATTACCCCCCCAAGGCGGTCATCTGGTGAGTTGCGCCATGGCTATTATTATTAAACTGATGGCTTTCGGGTTTTAAAGATACCCCTCTGATTATCTGCTCTTTGAGCTGCTCATCGGTAGCGCCATCTCTAATGAACTTACGAAGATCACTGCGGTCTTCATGGCCCAGACAGAGAACCAACTGCCCGGTTGATGTCAAACGCATACGGTTGCAGGTTTCACAAAAGTGGCGTGAACGGGCCGATATTACCCCAATGTTGGCTTTGGAGTTGCCAATCTTGTAATAACGGGCAGGCCCGGAGCCAACCTTTTGATGGACTGGTATTAGCTCTGAGCTAAAACGGTCCTTGATCATGGTTAAAATTTGTTCTGCCGGAATGTATCTATCAGAAACCTGTTTTCCGGCATCACCCACAGGCATGGTCTCAATAAAACGCAGAATCAGGCCGTGGTGACGGGCATATTCAACCATGTCACCCACCTCATTTTCGTTGATGCCCTTCATAACCACCATATTGATTTTAACAGGGTGCAGACCCGCAGCAACAGCTGTCGCTATACCGTCCAATACCTTTTGCAGTTTTCCACCACGGGTAATGGTGCTGAATGTTTTTGGGTTCAATGTGTCCAGGGATATGTTAACCCGACCAACACCAGCTTTTTTAAGGTCATGGGCATAGCGTTTTAGCAACAGAGCATTGGTGGATAGTGATAGCTCCTGTAAATTTGGTAGGGAGCCTATCTCCTTGATGAGTGACAAGACATTATTCCTCAACAGTGGCTCTCCACCTGTCAGGCGAATACGCTCTATACCAAGTTGGGTAAATATTTTGATAAGGCGGCCTGTCTCTTCCAGGCTCAACAGTTTGTCGTTGTTGGGTAGCAACTCGTTACCATCAATACGGCAGTAGTCACAATTTAGGTTGCAACGGTCGGTTATCGATACTCGCAGATAGTGAATGGTTCTTCCAAATGAGTCTATAAGTGCCACGCAGTTTTACTCCAAACTATTTTTTTAGCTCTTCTTTGCGGATGTAGTGACCACTCTTGCCGCCCATTTTTTCCAACAGGCGGATGTTGCCAATGGTCATGTCACGATCTACAGCTTTACACATGTCGTATATGGTTAAACCAACAATACTTGCAGCTGTTAACGCCTCCATCTCCACCCCGGTTTTGCCCGAAGTTTTAACCCGAACCATAAATTTGATTATACTATCTGCTGGCTTAGGTTCGTAGGTGACTTTTATTGAGGTTAAATTAAGCTGATGGCATAGGGGGATGAGTGAGTCAACACGTTTTGCTGCCATAATTCCAGCAATGCGCGCCACCTCCAACACATCACCTTTTGCTACCTCTTTATCCATGATCAGGCGAAATGTCTCTGGTTGCATGGATATCTCTCCACCTGCCACTGCAACTCTCTGGCTTATTTCCTTTGACCCGACATCCACCATATGTACTGCACCAGATTTATCAAAATGAGTCAATTCCATAGGATTCACCTTTTTAAAAAAATCAATCGTATTGAATTAGCTGCACTTTTACCATATCACCATCATTTATATTGGTGAGTTCCTCCGGCATGACAATAAATGCGTTGGCTTTTGATAGGCTGGTTAAAATACCTGAGCCTTGGGCTCCCGTTGTTTCAACCCATGGTCCTGTGGCATCAAAGTGGACTATACCCCTTACAAAATTCATACGGCTATGTTTTTTCTTGAATTTACCTTTAAATCTAACATTTAAAATTTGCGGCTGTTCGTCCAATGCTCCCATTAGACGTATTAGGGCAGGACGGACAATTGTTAAAAATACTGTTAAGCTGGATACCGGGTTACCTGGTAGTCCAAAAAACAGGGCACGGCCCAATTTTCCATAAGCTTGTGGCTTGCCAGGTTTCATGGCAACCTTCCAAAAGTGGATGTTACCCCACTCCATGAGTACCTCTTTGATAAGATCATAGTCACCGACTGAAACACCACCACTACTAATAATGGCATCGGCCTCTTCACCACCACGATGTAAAGCCCTCTCAATTTCGTTGCGGTTATCTTTCACAACACCCAAATCGAGCACATCAACTCCCAAAGCGTTTAAAGCGGTATGGAGGGATGTGCGATTGCTGTCATATACCTGCCCTGGTTTAATGCTGTTTCCTGCCTCTATCACCTCATTGCCAGAAGAGAGTAGGGCGACAACCGGACGCCGTAAAACCGATAGCTCTGAAATACCCAATGAAGTAAGAAGGCCAAGGTCAGCTGGTTTCAACCTTCTGCCAGCTGGTAGAACTTCATCACCGATTGAGATATCCTCTCCAGCTTTGCGGATATGTTGATACTGTTGTTGCCCACCTGGAATGGTTATATAGTCATTATTTCTATTCACCACCTCCTGCATGACCACACAGTCACAATTGGGGGGGATGGGAGCACCCGTCATAATACGAATGGCCTGTCCCGGTTGCAGGGGGTCTGTGATAATGTCACCTGCTGGCAGATCGGCAACAACTTCAAAAGTGGTCTGTTGTTCTGGGTGTAAATCGGAAAAAGCCACGGCATAACCATCCATGGCTGAGTTGTCATGGTTGGGAACATTAGCTGGTGCTGGTATAGGGTTGGACAAAACCCTGCCCAAACCATGAACAGGGGAAACAGCCTCTCTCTCTTGAATGGGAGCTACCTGCTCTAGTACCTGTCTACGTGCCTCTTTAAATGAAATCATTTTAAAATGCTTGCCCTTCTTAAATATTGTATTTTTTTTTACTTTAACTAAATTGTTAGTGACCACCACCCTTAGACATTCTAAGGGCGTGGGGGACCAAATCAGCAATGGATTTTAAACTATGGAGAGCACCACGGGTAGATCCAGGTAGGTTGACAACAATTGTCTCCCCCCTAAAAGCTGAAACCCCCCGGGTCAACAGTGCACTGCGAACCTGCTTCAACCCTTCAGTGCGAATATGTTCGGAAAAACCGGGCAGTTCAATATCGCAAACAGCCCGTGTTGCCTCCGGTGTAACATCACGAGGTCCAGGTCCAGTACCTCCTGTGGTCAGTATGACATTGAGGTTTTTGTTGTCACACCAGTCGATCAACAGTTGGGATATAGCATCTTTATCGTCAGCTATGATGTCTCTAGCAGTAAGTGTTGCCCCTAAACTTCTAATCTCTCCCTCCAGAGCATCGCCACTTTTATCATTTGCCAGACTACGACTATCAGACATGGTTAAAATACCAACCTGCAGACCAGCCCATGATGATTGGTGGCTGCCGTGGTGGTGATGGCTACTTTTATGATGGTTTTTATGTTTGTGACTGTTCACGTCAGTTTCCGTATTGTCAGTAGCTACTGTTTCATCATCGGTTGGATGGGTGTGTTGTACAGGTTCATTACTTTTCCATTGACTAGCAGCAGCTTCACATCCCGGACAGCTATCTATCCACTTCTCTTTACCACCTTTTAGCACCTCTTTTTTCCAAAAAGTTGCGTGTACCTTTAGGTGGTCTATGACATAACGACAGGCATCAAATGCGGCAGATCTGTGGCGAGATGCAGCGATAACCAGCACGATATTCTCTCCAGGTTTTAAACGACCGACCCGGTGAATGACCGCTATCTCTTCTACCGCAAATTGAGCCATGGCAGCTGTTTCAATCTTCTGCAGCTCCGACTCCGTCATTCCTGGGTAGTGTTCCAAAACAAGGGCGGTTACATCGTCATTGTCGGTATAATCACGTACTGTACCCACAAAAGAGACAACTCCACCAATTATAGCTTTGTCTTTGGTTAATTTATCAATTTCAGAGGTTACGCAAAAGTTCTCGGTCTGAATTTTAATCACATTCGCTATTTTCTAGTAGGTATTGGATTGTCTCAATGGTCTATCATGGTCTATCATGGACTTTACTGTATAAAAAGTGTGGTATCAAGGTTGCTCACCCAGGCGAATTGACGACAAAACACATAATTTTTTGTAAAAAAATGTATTTTTGGTAAGTTGATGATGAAATTGTTGGAACAAAATCTGAGGTTTATCATTATATTTCTGGTTCTGCTGTTTATCGCAGTAGACAGTACCAAGGGTATGCAACGTCTGGAGAATATGGCCTATGATCTTGCCGTTTACCTAAAGGGTGGTGATACCGATGAAAATATCATGGTTGTGGCTATCGATAATAAAAGTCTGAACCATGTTGGTTCCTGGCCATGGTCACGGAAACGTTTTGCAGAGGTTGTTGACATTATCTCCCAAGGAGTACCAAAACAGATAGTAAACACAATCACTTTTTCAGAGACCGATAGCGCCCCAAATACCATCAATGTTGCAGAGACACTGCGTTATTTGAAAAGCATCAACATTGAAGAGCAGCTCGCAATAGCCCTGCAGCCACAACCAGTTTTAGAGAGCGATGTTTCAAATCATTTTACCAAACTTAGACATATCATCATGTCTGGGTTGGAGTCTTTGAGCAGTGATCAGCAGTTATCATCTGCCTATGAAAGGGCAGGTAATGTTTTACAGGCGATGGAGTATACTGAAGTTGATCTATCCAAAACCAGCCTCAACACCCCCCTACCTGAATACATAAAAAATAATGCCGGGACTTGGGGTCTGAACCTGCCAGCCTATACCCATAAGGGTAGTAAAAGCTCTGTTATACAACTACCCATTCCAGGTATCGGAAAGTCTACAGAGGCTGTTGGGGTGTTTATGCAGGAGCATGACTTTGATGGTGTTGTAAGAAAAAGCAGCTTGGTTGTTGAACATGCTGGAAATCAAATTCCGTCTCTTGCTCTGGCTGTTGTTGCCAAAAGTCAAAACATTCCTATCTCACGGGTATCTTATAATAAAGGCGAACTTAATATAGGCCCTCTAACCATTGGTGTTAGGCCCGATTTGCAGTTTTATCATAAATTTTATGCCACCAATTCTGGGGAGGTCGGTTTTGAGAAGGTCTCATTTGCCGATCTTCTCAATGGTCATATACCTCCTGAGGTATTTTATAACAAAATTGTTCTAATCGGCGGTACTTCCCAGAGTGTTTCCCCCGGTATCAATACCTCTGTTTCCAACCTGACACCTCCGGTTGAACTTCTTGCCCACCAGATTACAACTTTGCTCAATCAATCAAGTCTACGGGTGGTTGGTTTTAGTAGTTACATAAAAATAGCACTATATATTGTCATCGGTGGGTTTTTGATGTTGGTACTGCCAACAATGCCAAGAATCATGGCAATGCTTACAGTTTTTGTGATTCCGGAGTTGATGATAACCGTTTATTATAAGCTGCTTGGTAACGGTTATTGGTTGCCCATCATGGGACCATTTTTGCTGTTTGTTGTGGGTGCAGGGATCACCATAATAAGGGGTGAGATGACCGGTTTGGCCCAGTTATCAAGAAGCAAACAGGACCAAGAAGAGTCCCAGCGTATGCTAGGCTTGGCTTTCCAAGGTCAGGGTCAGCTGGATTTGGCTTTTTCAAAATTTGTAAGTTGTCATCTCGACTCCATGATGATGGAGATACTGTACGATCTAGCCAGTGATTATGAACGTACCCGACGATATGAGCAGGCTATTGAGGTTTTGCAATATATCTCAGTCACCAAACCGGATTATCGAGATATCCAAGAACGGATGGAGCATAATCAAATTATACTATCTCAGGGTGTAGAACAAGATGAGAGCTCATCTGGACAGCCTCCACTTATCTTTATCGATAAATATTCATTGGGTGAAGAGCTTGGTAGGGGGCCAATCGGTACGGTTTTTCTCGGTCGTGATTCACGGGCAAACCGTCTGGTTGCCATTAAATTGATACCAATGGTTGAGATCTTTGAGGCCTCTATGATAGAAGAGGCACACACCCACTTTCTTGAAATTATAAAGATTTATGAAGAGCTTGATCATCCAAATATTGTAAAAGTTTTCAACGGTGGCGATAGCTATGGACGAGCATTTTTGGTTATGGAGTATATAGCTGGGCGAAATTTGTCATATTTTGTCCATAAAAAGCGTCTACTATCCATGCCTCGGGTTATCCAGATAGTTGTTAAAATCGCCATGGTATTGGATTTTGCCCAGCAAAAAGGAACTGTTCATGGCAATTTAAAACCATCCAATGTGCTGTTTGATCCTAATAGCAGAGAGATCAAGGTGGTTGATTTTGCTCTCTCCAGCCTCATAGATATGGGAGGAACCCGTCTGATTTCTATGCGTCCCCAGGCCCAGGCCCAAGCGGTATCCTACTATCTATCCCCTGAGTGTGCAGGTGGGCAAACTCCTGATGCTCGTTCGGATATTTTCTCTTTGGGAGTGCTGTTCTATCGCCTGTTGACGGGTGAGGTTCCATTTGTTGCTAATGAGCAGTTACACTATGATCTTGACTTCGATCTTATCTATGATCGTCCAAAACCAGCCTCTTCTCATAACAGTGCAGTACCATCCTGTATTGAGGAGGTTTTGGACAAAGCACTTGATATAGATCCACAAAAACGGTACCAAAGGGGTGCTCATTTAGCGCGAGCGTTATTAAATTGTGTAAAAAGCCAAATCGCAGTTAACAAAAACTAGAGAGCTTTTTTCCTTGAGTAAACTGGCAACTATAATGGCTATATAGGAATTTACTGAATTTTTTTTTGCACTCTTTTTTTTTGTTGTTTTAAAAATGTGAATTTAGGTGTATAGTGGCCTTGTCCAAATTTTGAGAGTGGCTGTTCGGTGTCCAGGTTTTAATTTACTAAATTTGTTTGTAGGAGGATAAATAGATGAAGCATTTTTGCAACCAACGTACACTGGTGGCCAGCGCTGCGTTTTTAGCATTGAGCTTTGTTGGGGCGGGTCAGGCTCAAGCAAGTTGGGTTGGTCAAGCCCATTCACATGATAATATTGATGGTACACCTGTCATTATCTATCAAACACCAGTATTCCATTATGATGCTCCGGTTTCAACAGCACCATATTATGGCTATGTATCACCATATTATCCGGCACCATTTTATTACGCCCCGCTAAAATCTGGTGGTGACGGTCATTCAGCTAAGGCAGATAGTAAGCCAGAAGCAAAAAAGGAGTCTAAGGCCAAGCCCCATGCCGCTCCAGGCTTTATCGCTCCATCATATGTATATTACGGTCCATATTATACAGCCAATGGTCAAACTATAATCGCTGCTCCTCCTGGGGTGATGAACTACGCTGCACCAGTACCTGTACTGCTCTGGTAGTTTGGTTGTTGTAGTTTTTCCTTATTGCCTGCCTCACAAATAAACAAAGCCCCCTGTTAAAACGGGGGCTTTGTTTGTGCTGTTCAAAAGTAACTATCTTTTATCAACTGCTACTTTATTGTGCGCGGATTTTCTGCCATTTTTCATGGTTGGGAAGCCCCAATGATATCAATGATGCCGCAGCTATAAAGCTAACCGATGTCCATAAGCATCCGTTTAAACCGTAGAGTTGATATATCAAGCCAGACATAACAGTTCCCACCAGACGACCAGCAGCGTTTGCCATATAATAGAACCCTACATTCAAAGCAACTGTGTCCCGGTCTGAATATAGGAGAATCAGATAGGAGTGGACCGAAGAGTTGATGGCAAAAATAGCTCCATACAGTGCGAGACCTACCACAATGGCAATAGCAGGATTAAACCCCTGTATTAACGCCACTGCTATACCAGCAGGAAACAGCAACAATATTGATGACCATAGACGTGCTGTCTGACCATCTGGGCCGATATCGGTTTTTTTGTTTCCCAACATATTGGGGGCAGTCGCCTGTACTATGCCGTAACCCACCACCCACAAAGCTAAAAAAGTACCGATTTCGGTGTGGGCCCACCCTAAATGTTCAGCAAAAAAAACAGGTAGAGCAACGGTAAACCAGACATCGCGGGAGCCAAAAAGAAAAAAACGGGCTGCCGATAGCCGATTGATTTGGGGTGTTTTAGAAAACAGGTTGGTAAATTTTACTTTGCTTTTGGCTTTACCCAGATCTTTGGGAAGCAAGATACCTGTGAGAAGCATAGCGGCAAAAAGTCCAACCGCCAAGGTGATGAGGGCGAGTTGAAAACCCCATATAGCCAGTAAAAATCCCCCAAGAAAAAATCCGGCCCCTTTGAGGGAGTTTTTTGAGCCAGTTAAGATAGCCACCATTTTAAATAGTTTGGAGTCGGAATCTCCACTATCTGGAACCATGAGCTTAACACTGGATTTGGCACTCATTTTATTGAGATCTTTGGCAATACCAGATAAAGCCATAAAAAACATGACATATGATATTGATAACCAGGAAGGATCAACAGCCAGCATGGTAAGGGCAAGAATCTGCAGTACCATCCCCATTATCATAGTGGTGTTCAAGCCCAAACGAGAGCCTATATAGCCCCCGACTGCATTGGTAATGATGCCAAATACCTCATAAAACAGAAAGAGAAAGGCAATCTCCAGAGGGGTATATCCCAGATTATGAAAATGGAGAACCACCAACATGTGGATGGCTCCATCTGTTATGGTAAAGGCCCAATAGGCCAGGGTAACTAATAGATAGTTACGCATTCCTGCGGTTTCTGAAGTAGCGGTCATGGTAGTACTCTCTTTTTTATTTAGTTATGCCATGCTCTTTGCAACTTTACCAACCAGTTCCATCATTCGACAGGAGTAGCCCCACTCATTGTCATACCAAGCGAGAATTTTTACCTGGGTTTCGTTAATTACCATTGTGGATTGTGCATCAACAATTGATGAACGTGGATCATCTTTATAGTCTATGGATACCAAAGGTAGCTCTTCATAGCCTAGGATACCTTTCATGTGACCATCAGCAGCGGTTTTCATAAAAGAGTTTATCTCTTCAGCCGTGGTTGCTCTTGGAACCTCAAACACCATGTCGGTGAGAGATGCGTTTAGAAGTGGAACACGAACCGCAAGGCCGTTCATTTTGCCTGCCAACTCTGGAAAAATTTGAATTATAGCTTTAGCCGAGCCAGATGTAGTGGGGATGAGAGACATTGAGCAAGCTCTAGCCCGACGAAGATCTTTATGACCCAGATCAATGATGGTTTGGGTGTTGGTGATATCATGGATGGTGGTCATTGAAGCGTGGTTGATACCAATATTTTCAAGCATCACCTTAACCACAGGGGCCAGGCAGTTGGTGGTACAAGATGCCGGGGTGATTATGTTGTGTTTTTCAGGATCATAGAGATGATCGTTAACACCCATTACCAGATTAAGCCCACCATCTTTTACCGGAGCAGACACCACCACTTTTTTTATGCCCTGATCAAAATAGGGTTGTAGAGCAGCTTGGGTTTTAAATTTTCCGCTACAATCCAACACCAGATCTATCCCCTTGCCAGCCCAATCTATGTCACCCGGTTTAGATTCGGAAGAGTAGGAGATATTGCTACCATTTATGGTGATGGTATCACCACTGCCTGATATATCATGGTCAAAAATACCGTGTACTGAATCGTATTTTAATAGATGAGCAGAACAGTTGGCATCTGCTTTTATCTCGTTTATATGGACAATCTCAAAATCTGGTGAGTCAAAAGCAGCTCTAAATCCCAAACGTCCCATACGTCCAAAGCCGTTTATACCTATGCGAATAGACATTTTCTCTCCTTGTTATATTATTAGTAGAAGGTTAGCAACTGCGTTTGGATAAATCTAAATTATCAAGTTTTGCTAGCTCAGCCATGTCAGCTGAAATTTGTTGACTAGATTTTCCATGTTCAATCAAGCTTTCCAATATTGTCTGATCCATCTTATCTTCCTGTTTGGCTATACTATAGTGCATCCAAAGTTTCTGCCTGTGGGCTTCCAGCCAGCCGGAGTTTCTGAGATAAGCAAGATGACGAGAGACCATGCTTTGGGAGACCCCGGTTATGCTGATTAAATCGCAAACACAAATATTGGGGGAGGCAGCCACCAAACACAGAAGGCGAATTCTTAAAGGCTCTGATAGGGCTTTATGTTTTGCCGCCCATTTTTCTAAAGTATCCATGGTGAGAAACTATATTCGCCTAAGCAGATATAGTCAATGGTTATTTTTTCTTTTGTATGTTTCTACCTACCAATAATATGGCTAAACCAACCATCCGTTGGTAAAAACTGTATGGCGATCATTTTTACGGTGAGGGGGTCGGTTAGATGGCTGAAAATGCCATCAGTAGCAGGGGTGAGGGTGTAAAAGAGCACTGTTGCCAGATAGAGGATTCCGGTAGCGGTAAGGTCTGCTGAATATAACTTGGCAGCACTGCCGAAAGATTTGCGAACACCTCCCAGGCTAAATATGTTCAGGCTGGCTAGCTCATCTAGCAAGAGATGAATTATAAATCCCATAAATAGAAATGACCCTGCCAGCCAAACTATTTGGTTGCTTAACTCAAACAGCCTACTTAAAATTGTGGTAGTAAAAAATAGAGAGAGAAAAGCTGCTGGAATGGAGTGAAAAATACCCCGGTGGACAGTGAGTTTGGTAAAAAGATTAAAGACAAATAATTTAAAAAACAGAAATACCGAAAACCACAACAGCAGGGATTCAACAGTTGAGAGCTGTTCTACCTGACTAAACAGAATAAAAAACGAAATAATTAGTGAAAAAGAGGTAAAGCTGACATTTAATACAGTTGATGTGTCAGAGTCTATATCCGGTAATACCCCACCCAATATGGCGGCGGCAAAACACAACAAAAGACTGTTTTGGGTGAGCACTCCCACGCTTAAAAGTGATGTGGCAACCGTACCGCCAGCAACGGCTGCGGTAAAAAAATGGGCTTTAAAACCTGCCATTGTTACTCTTTTATTTTATCAACTGTGTAGAGTGAAATTTGTGGGTTGTTCTGCCAACAGTCGCCATTAAGCCCAGCTTTTAAACATAGCTGCTGTAAAAATGTCTCTTTGTTGGGCATCTGCTCCCAAACCTGGGGCAGAAAAGTAGAGCGACGACCATCTTTTTGTAAAATCACCCCGTGGATACCGGGTTTTAAGCAGTTTAGTAGATCTGCCCCATCTTGGTAGAGTAGTGGTTCTGGGTCACTTAAAAGTGACACCTCAATTTTTATCTCCTTTAACTCATCAAGGACAACAGTTGGAAAACGGCTATCTTTTGTCGCAGCATAATAGCTGTTAAGCAAAAGATCCTCCCCAATTGATCGTTGGGCAGATAGAGATCCTATACAGCCACGAAGTTGACCGTTTTTTGTCAGGGTAATAAAGGTAGCACCAACTTTTGCGAGGGGTGGAAATTTATTTATCAAATCATCTGCCTGAAACCCATTGCCTCCTCCCAAGGTTTGCTCCAGGTGGCTACGTACCAAGCTTGGTAATTGGGGTTTTATTGCTGCTATATCCATACTGTTTTGTTGGTTTGGTGTCTGTTTTTGGTTCTGTGGATAGTAGAGATATGTGGCATAACCAACAACGCTATCTTTTGATCCAGCAGTATCCCCTGAGTTACAATAATTTGCCAAAGATGGCTGCCATCCTTTACGTCGGGCTAGCTCCGCTAGAGCTGCCATTCCAACACGTCCGCAAGCATCACACCCCTCCACAACACGCGGTTTTTGTGACAGAACCGCATTGTGGCTGCTATTATCAAGCTCCACAGCCTTGTCATAAGGGTGAAAATGGGATAGATCAGAAGAGATAATTATCAAATCTCCCGGTTGCCAACAGTTGTCTATTATATCAGCAAGTTGACCGCCACTGATATCACCTACCATAATGGGAACAAGTTTAAAATGTTCAACGGTCTCCTGTAAAAAAGGGAGCTGTACCTCAAGGGCATGGTCCATTGCATGGGATTGTGGATCACGAATAACATCTGGAAGTGCTGCTAGTTTGCTAATGGTCTCTTGATCAAGGGTGACATCCCCAAGTGGGGTTCTATAGGCGGAATAGTTGCCAACAGAGATACCATCAAGATAGGCTCTGTGGCTTGGGGCTAAAACAAAGATCCTTCTTGGGTTGTCTGCTGATGCTTTTTTCAGGTTTTTATAACCATATGCAGCAACCTGTCCTGAATATATATAACCAGCATGGGGAGAGACAAATGCAGGGGGTTCACCCAAAGGAGCATCTATGGCCTGTCCTAAAAACTTCTGAACCATACTACGTAGTTGTTGGGGATCTTCGGGATAGAAGGTTCCGGCTACGGCAGGGGGGCGGACGGTTTGAGTTGCCATGGTTATTTTTCCTGGTTATTGCTGCAATTAATATAATATCTAAAGTAAGTGCATAAATAATAATCTATTGGGTCACAATGCTCACTGTTTTGTACTGCTTTGTAATTGTACCAATAAAGTCCACGTTAGACTATAAAGAGGATCATTTTGTTACAGTAGATGAGGCAAAAAAGTGGCATGATGAAATAATTATTAATTTTTTAGCTGCCCCCAGCTTGCAAAGTAAATGATATCAGGCCATTCTACTCTGTTATAGGAGAATGAATATCTATAAATTTTTTTAATGTTCTATAATTTAATAAGTTTAACAGGTCTTTTCATGAAAAAAATCTCTATTACCTCTTTTTTGCTACAATTTTTTATCTGTACCTCATTGTGGGCAGCCCATGGAATTAGCTTAGATGGTGAGTTGAAATATGCCAAGGATTTTGAAGGTTTTGCCTATACCTCAAAAAATGCAGAGCCGGGGGGGACTTTAACCCTCTATTCATTAGGTGGGTTCGATAAAATGAACCCCTTCACCTTAAAGGGGGTGGCTCCAGATCACCTGGGAACATTGATGTTTGATACCTTGATGGTGCAGTCCCAGGATGAACCATTCTCCCAGTATGGTCTTTTGGCGACTGATATCGAAGTTGCCGAAGATGGAATGTCGGTAACCATAACATTGGCCAAGGAGGCTAAATTTTCCGATGGCTCACCCCTAACAGCCAGTGATGTAAAATTCTCCTTGGAGATTTTAAAGTCAAAAAAAGCCCACCCATTTTATGCTGGATATTTTCGTGATATCAGCCGTGGCGAAATTTTAAATCCCCATAAAGTTAAATTCTATTTTGCTCGTAAAAACCGTGAACTACCCCTTATTTTTGGCGATATGCCCATCTTTAGCAAAAGTTTTTTTAGCAAACACTCTTTTGATAAATTGGAGCTTACCAAGCCATTGGGGTCAGGACCATATACAGTTGAATCGGTAATTCCCGGCAAAAATATTGTTTACAAACGCAACCCAAACTATTGGGGCTGGAAGAGGCCGGTAAACCGGGGCATGTATAACTTTGATAGGGTAGTGGTAAAATATTTTAAAGATCCTGTGGTAGCGTTGGAGGGGTTTAAAGCCGGAGAGTTTGATTTTATTTTAGAGAACAACTCCAAACAGTGGGCCAGGGACTATCACGGTGATAAATTTGACAATGGATTGGTTAAAAAAGAGTATCTCACCCATAAAAATGGTGCTGGAATGCAGGGGTGGGTTTTTAATCTGAGACGGGAGAAATTTCAAGATATCAGGGTAAGAAAGGCTCTGACTTTAGCCTTTGATTTTGAGTGGAGCAATAAAAATCTTTTTCATTCACAATATGTTCGTTCCAACAGTTTTTTTTCCAACTCTGAAATGGCAGCAACTGGAAAACCCTCACCAGAAGAGTTGGCTTTATTAAAGCCTTTTGCCAAGCAGCTTGATCCCGCTGTTTTTGCACCTGTGGAGCAACCCCCTTCAACTACTCCCCCTGGTTCCATAAGAAAAAACCTGCGTAAAGCCATGAGACTTCTAAAACAGGCTGGTTGGAAGGTGGGTAAAGATCGTCTGTTACGTAACAAAACCGGGGAGACCCTGAAAATTGATATGCTTTTGGTATCACCAGCTTTTGAAAGGGTGGTGGCTCCCTATGTGGCTAACCTTAAAAGGTTGGGGATAGAGGTTAACTATCGCACAGTTGATCTGGCACTTTATAAAAGACGGCTTGATGAGTTTGACTTTGATATCATAGTGTCTGTTTTTGGTCAGTCCCAGTCTCCAGGTAATGAACAGTGGAATATGTGGAGCTCTGCTAGTGCCGATAAAAAAGGCAGCCAAAACTATATCGGTATCAAAGACCCTGTGGTTGATGCCTTGGTAGATAAGATAATATATTCCAAATCACGTAAGGAGCTTATTACAGCTTGTCGGGCTTTGGATAGAGTTCTGCTTGCTGGTAACTATCTTATTCCCAACTGGTATTTAAATACCCACCGTATCGCGTTTTGGAATAAGTTCAACCGTCCTGAAACAATGCCACTCTACTACTCTGCCCATAGTCGCTTATGGAGTTGGTGGATCAAGAAATGATTTTATACCTTGGGTTTTTAGAATTTAATAGAGCTTAACAGTATGGCTGCTTATATTTTACGTCGTCTATTATTAATGGTTCCCACTTTGTTGGGTATAATGCTGGTGACATTTTTGGTGTTGCAGTTTGTACCCGGTGGACCTGTGGAGCGTATGATCTCCCTGATGGAAAAGGAGAACATGGTTGGTGGTGGCGATAGTGCTGGAAGTGGGGCTTTTTCCAGCTATCGGGGTAGTAAAGGGTTGGATCAAGAGCAGATTGCTGAGTTACAGAAGCTCTACGGTTTTGATAAACCGGCCCCAGAGCGGTTTTTAATTATGCTCAGTAACTATCTGCAATTTGATTTTGGCGAATCATACTATCACCATCGCCGGGTTGTGGATCTTGTCATTGATAAACTTCCGGTCTCTATCTCTCTGGGCATGTGGACATTTTTTATCACCTATCTGGTTAGTATTCCCCTTGGTATTAGAAAGGCGGTACGTCACGGCAGCAAGTTTGATACTGTAACTTCAACAATTATTTTAGCTGGTTATTCCATACCCGGTTTTGTTTTGGGTGTGTTACTGATAGTGCTGTTTGGGGGAGGAAGTTTTTGGGATATCTTCCCCATGCGTGGCATAGTATCAGATGGCTGGGATAGCCTTTCGTTTACCGCCAAAATCACCGACTATCTCTGGCATATGGTACTACCGATTACCGCTTCGGTAGTAGGTTCTTTTGCAGTTATGACCATGTTGACCAAAAACAGCTTTTTGGAGGAGATATCCAAACAGTATGTCTTAACCGCTAGAGCCAAAGGGCTGTCTGAGAGGGCTGTGCTCTATCGTCATGTTTTTCGCAATGCCATGATTCCCCTTGTTACCGGGTTTCCCGGCTCTTTTGTCGCAGCTTTTTTTAGTGGCAGTTTGTTGATTGAGACCATTTTCAGCTTGGATGGTTTAGGGCTGCTAGGTTATGAATCGGTGATTAACAGGGACTATCCGGTGGTTATGGCTACCCTCTATTTTTATACCATACTTGGTCTGTTAACCAAACTTTTGACCGATTTGACCTACGTATGGGTTGATCCAAGAATCTCTTTTGAAGAGGCACAGTGAAGCAAAAAAATGCTGAGATAACATCGCAAAATTTTTGTGTTCATCACAACCTTGTCTGGCATCACGACTCTACGGGTTGTGTTGAGTGTCTACGTGAAAGTCATATGGCTATAGCCAAAAAACAGGTTGGTCGTCCCAAGGTTGGGGTGGCCTGTCGTGATGGTGCTAAATGTGAAAATTTGGAAAAATGTCGTTCCATATATACCCAAGATTTTCTCAATGAAGATGGCTCTTGTCCACACTTTAAAGCAGGTTGCGAAGATTTATAATCACTCATTTACAGTAGAGGCTTGAATTTATATGCAAATTACTTAATAATGGGGTGGGTGTAGTGTAATTTGTATGGGGTTTAGCATGAAAATCTTGTTAATCGATGACGATCAGATTTTCCATATCCTCTTAAAAGAGGTGCTAAAAGAGTCTGGGCATGAGATTTTTCTCTCTTCTGGCCCTCACGAAGGTATCGTCATGTATGAAGATGTTATGCCTGACCTGGTGCTCCTTGATGTGCATATGCCAGAGATGAGCGGGTGTGAAGTTGCCCCCATATTAAAAGATATTGCCAAGGAAAGAGATAAATTCATCCCAATTATCTTTTTTACCAGCTCCAATGATGACCATGAACTGGTCAACTGTCTTGATTCTGGTGGTGATGATCTCATAAATAAACCGTTTAACGAGAATCTTCTTGAGGTCAAACTGCGGGTTTGGGAGCGTAATATCAAACTGATAAATGAGGAAAAAATGGCTCCTCCACCGGGATTGTCTAGTTGTAACCACAGCAATCTAAGTGAAGATGAGCTTCATGATCTTCTTGTTTCACACGAAAAATATAGCAATTCCAACTAAATTAGCTGTTTTATAGTAGCGTGTTGGATCATTTTTTCTTATCTACTTCTTTGCTAAATACTCTTCAAACTCATCAGCTGTTATAGCTTTGCTATAGAGATAGCCCTGTCCCCAGTTGCAGCCGTGTTTTATTAAATATTCCGCTTGGTCTTTTCTCTCTACCCCTTCACCGATAACCCGCCGTTTCAGGCTTTTGGCAAGGGACATTATCGCCTCTACCAATACAGTGGTTTCTGGATTTGATGTTACATCCGGTACAAATGCCCTATCAATTTTAATACCGTTAACGGGAAGTTTTTTCAAAACACTTAACGATGAGTAGCCTGTGCCAAAATCGTCTAACCAGAGGTTTACGCCAAGATCCACCAACTTATTTAGCATGACCATGGCCCTTGGTTCATCTTCAGACAGGATGTTTTCAGTGATTTCCATAACAAGAGCGGTGGGTGGGAGTCCAGACTCTTTTAATATTGGGCTAATTTTGTCATCGGTTGATAGCTCTCTACAGCGAGTACAGGAGAGATTAACAGAGACAAAAAAATCGTCTATTACCATTTTCTGGCTGCGCCATTTCTGGGTTTGAAAGCAAGCGGTGCGAATTGTCCACTTGGTTATCTCGGCAATCAGTCCTATCTCTTCGGCTAATGGTATAAAAGTTTTGGGGGGGATGGAGCCTCTTCTGGGATGGTTCCAGCGAATAAAACTTTCAACTCCCATAACAGTGTTATTGGACATGTCGATAATTGGTTGATAGTTCAACAACAGCTCGTTGCGCTCCAAAGCGTGATGAAGGTCGGTCTCCAACTCCATACGCTCCTGTGCTTCTTCGTGCATATCAGGGGTGTAAAAACGAAAAGCGTTGCGACCATCATTTTTGGCTCGATACATGGCAGTATCAGCATTTTTGAGAAGATCATCCATCTCTTTGGCATCATCAGGGTATACGGCGATACCAACTGAGCCAGAGATAAACGCCTCTTGTCCATCCAAAATAAAAGGGGTTGCCAACTCTGTTAAAACTGAACCAGCAACACGCTCTGCATGGGGGCCGCGGATCATGTCTGGCAGTATTGCGGTAAATTCATCACCCCCTATGCGAGCAACAGTATCGGATTTGCGTAGACACTTTTGCAGCCGGGACGATACCTCTTGGAGCAATAGATCACCTGCACCATGGCCCATGGTGTCGTTTACCCATTTAAATCGGTCTAAATCGATAAACATAAGTGCAACACGGCTTTTTAGACGTTTTGCCCTGATTAGTTCCTGGGTTAGGCGATCCATAAATAGGGTGCGGTTGGGCAGATTTGTCAGTGTATCGTAGTTGGCCTGTTTGTGAATAATTTTTTCAGATTTTTTACGTTGGGAGACATCTTGAAAAGTGGTGCAAAATGCCTCACCAGTAGAGAAAGGAATCTTTGTGGTGGTAGATTCAATATGAACCTCTTTATCGTCAGTACGAATTAGTTGCAGGTCAGCAGACCAACCACTTAAACCATCTTGATGGTTTCCCTCATCAATAGACTGTTTCAGACGATTCCAGGCATCTGGTGGAAAAAATTCGGTTAGCATCTTCCCAGATAAGCTTGAGGAATTTTCGACACCTATGATGTTACTTGCCTGCCCATTGGCAAACAGTATTTTTCCATCTTTATGGATCAGTATTCCACCTGGAAGTCGTTGAGCCAAAAGACGAAAATCATCGTCAGTTATTGCCGAAGGCTGCATTGTTTGTTCATTGATATTTGTTGGCATTTTTAACTGTTTTCCCAAACTACACAGTCATATATTAAAAATAAACTTGCTTAAACATATACTAACAAAACAGTTGTCCATCCACTTTGATTTGGCAAAACAAAAGGCTACAGGGTTATGAAAACAAATAACCCCATGGAATAGTGCCTATTATCACTAATTAATCTTCACCCAATATAGTAATATATTTTTTACCCAAGAAATACTTTTTTGTTGTCACTGTAAGGCAATCGTTTATCTATTAATATAATTATTTGGGCTTAATCTTTGATAGACAAAGAGATTTTTTGTGATTATTAGTATAATATTTTAGATTGACTTTAAAAAAAACTTCTTTTTTAACCAACCTTTAAGAGATGTTGGTGAAAATTAATGAAATAAAGGGCTATGGACACTTTTAAATACTCACTATTTCCTTTAATCTGGTGTATATTAATGTCAGTCAGTTAAGCGTCTCTTAACTGTTTAAAGTATATTTTTTTGATGGAGCGGTGGATGGTAAGTACCATTCTACATTTTATAGTTCTAAATGCGGTTGTATTAACCATATCTATGGCATTTGCCAGTCTGCTGTTATTTGCAATTTTACACCGTTCTGGTAAAGGTGGGGCCAGTGGGATCTTTGCTCTTATTTCTTCCCTGGTATATGTAGCTATCCCTTTTTTTGGCGGTTATCTTACCATTGTCGCTGGCATCATGGCCTTTTACATCAGGGGCAACTATCTATGGATGGCTATTAGCATAGTGGTTGTTAATATTTTTAATGTCTTGCTGCTTTCTCCTATGTTACAAGCAAATGCCACAGGTGCTGTACAGGCTGGTGACTACAAATGGGCGGTTTTCTATATATCTCTGGCTCTGTTTCAGGTGGTAATTGGTCTTCTGGCTTTTTATCGCTTTATTGAGCATAAAAAAGATGAGGCACTAGATGAGCCATTTGAGTCAATGGATGAAGAAGAGCCTAACGGTTTGAGCAAAAGCTATTAGGTTGGTTTAGCTGCCATCAATATATATGTGACCGCCATCCTTGGGCTGGATGTGTTAGTATATAGTATTTATAATGACAACAATATTTTTGCAAAAGATAGTCTCCGGGGGTCAGACTGGGGTAGACCGTGCAGCATTGGATTTTGCCAGTCAAATTGGTCTTGAATCAGGGGGCTGGTGTCCTAAAGGCCGTTTGGCTTTAGATGGTCGCATACCTGACAAATACCCCTTAAAAGAGACCCAATCATCATCTTATCCCCAACGTACCCAGATGAACATTCAAGACTCTGACGGAACCCTTATTATCAGCCGTGGAGTGTTACATGGTGGCACAGCTTTAACACATCGTCTTGCCAATAAACTGGGTAAACCCTGCCTTATTTTGGATCTTAATTATATAGCCATGAAACAGGATGCCGCCAACCATATGTTACTAACATGGTTGGCAAAGCACACAGTGAACACCCTGAACATAGCTGGACCCCGTGAGAACGATAGTGGGGGTGTTTACGATGGAACCATAAACTTTCTTATGGATTTTTGGCTTAAGGCAAAACCTTCTTGTAAGGTTTGATCATTACACTTTCATAAACACCAGCACTAACATAGGGGTCGGCATCGGCCCAGGTTTTGGCATCTTGAAAAGTGTCAAAATCAGCCACCACCAAACTACCGGTAAAACCCTCTCCATCTAGGTTTGGAAACGGGCCTGCAATCAACAATCTATTTTCATCTCGCAGTATCTCCAACCTTTTTAAGTGGGCAGGACGAGCAGTTTTTCGCAATGGTAAAGAGTTTTCAATGTCTTGGCTTATGATGGCAAAATACAATTTGTTTCTCCAAATATAGTCGTTAATCAGTTACATGCGTACTCTTAATCGTTCGGTGGTTTTATTGAGTCTTTCCACCAGTTTTTCAATTATTTGATCTTTTATTTTTTCTCTAATTTCTGCGCTTAAACGCTCTAGCAGGTCATGGTTGACCTTTATAACCATACAGGCTGTTTGGGCTATAACATCTGTGTTGCGTTTGGAGTTGGTTAAAAAGGCCATCTCACCAAAAAATTCACCTGCTGAAAGGGCGACTATGGGAACATTTTTTTTCTCAACTGTTACCTCACCTTTTATCAATACAAAAAATGAGTTGTCATGGGTTGCATCTTTTATGATGGTCTTGCCAGCAGCGTATTTTTGGAAACTTGAGCTATGTCCCGCTATACGTTTTTTTTCGTAAGGGGTGAATTTTTTAAAAAAAGGAACATCGTCAAGCATTTTAATAAGTTGGTCATTAGATGAACTACCTGGACTGTTCAATATTATCTACTCCTACTTATTTTTTGTAATGTATGCAAATACATGGTACATGGTGACAGCAACATCCAACAGTGATACAGTTTGGCTTCTAAGTGTAATATTATGAATAATAGCAGCCAAAATTAATATCCAAGCACAAATATGATAATGTTGTACAGACAAAATTTCATTGTATATAAAGTTTAACGGTTGGGACTATGGAAGAGAGTAGTAAAAAAAATTTTGATGCCATACAGGAGAAATTAGTTCTTCTGAGGGGGCATCTTTGACTACGAAAATGGTAAAAAACGGTTAGAAGAGATCAACTCTTTGAGCGAAGACCCGGCTTTGTGGGCTGATCCCAAACGAGCCAAAGATATAATGCGGGAAAAAAGCCTGTTGGAGAAGACCATTGGCGAATGGGAATCTTTGGATGCAGAGCTTAATGATAGCATTGATCTTTATGATATGGCTGTGGAGGAGGGGGACCAAGATCTCATTAGCGAAATTAACAACCAGTCGGCGGATATGTTGCTACGGGTGGAGGATCTAGAGCTTAAACGCATGCTCTCTGGTGAGGTTGACACCAACAACGCCTTTTTGGAGATACATCCAGGTGCAGGGGGGACGGAATCCCAAGACTGGGCTGAGATGCTTTTACGTATGTACCTGCGTTGGGCGGAATCCCACGGCTTCAAGGCTGAGATACAAGACTATCAAGCAGGTGATGAGGCGGGGTGCAAATCTGTCTCGGTGCGGGTAGTTGGTGAGTTGGCCTATGGCTATCTGAAAACTGAAGGGGGAGTCCACAGACTGGTAAGGATAAGCCCCTTTGACTCTTCTGCTAGAAGACACACATCATTTACTTCGGTTTATGTATATCCCGAAATCGATGATACTGTTGAGGTGGATATCAACGAAAAAGATATCCGTATAGATACCTATCGGGCATCTGGTGCTGGGGGTCAACACATCAACAAGACCAGTTCAGCCATTCGTATAACCCACCATCCCTCAGGAATTGTGGTTCAGTGTCAGAGTGGTCGTTCCCAGCACCGTAATAAAGAAGAGGCGTTTAACATGCTAAAGGCCCGTCTCTATCAGTTGGAGATGGACAAGCGAGCAACAGAGGCTCAAGCCACCGCCGATGCTAAAACCGATATTGGATGGGGGCATCAGATTCGCTCCTATGTACTACACCCATACCGTATGGTCAAAGATCTTAGAACCGGGGTAGAAAAAGGTAATACTGATTCGGTGTTAGATGGTAACCTTGACGATTTTATCAAAGCTGCCCTGGCGCAAAGAATTTCAGAAGAGTGATAACATATTGATTAGTAATAAATTTTGAATTGTGTAATGCAATATATTGGCTAGACATCAAGCTGTTTCATTTTTTTCTCAAGGGCTTTTACCATCTTTTTCATAGAGGCAATCATCTGTTTTTTCTCTTTTGGTGAGATGGTTTTATCGGTATTGTCCTCTATGGTTTTGGTCATCTTTTTTAGCTCCGCCACATGATCGACAAAATAGTAGATGATATCCCTTAGATGCCCTGTCATCCTACCCATGGCGTTGGTTAGTTTAATTATCTCGTCTTTTTGTCCTGGTCCGCTGTTTTCAGACTCATCTGCAGAGGGGGAAAAAAGATCGGTTAACTGGATCAGTGTATTTACCGGACGGGTGATGCTGCGACTAAAATAGACGGCAAAAGTGAAGCCCAGCAAGATACCAATAAGGGCGACAAACATTGCTATTTCGGTTTTTTCTTGGGTCTCTAACCGTGTATAATCATTGGCAATATGCATTTGGGATGTTGCTTCTGCCACACCCAAAGTTATCATTGGTTCAATTTTATGTACTGCCGATCGCATATTGGCAGTCAAAATTATTATCTCATCATTATGGGATACAAGAGCCAAAAAATCCTTTTCATAACGTTTGATACCAGCCAGCAAGGTTTTTTTGTTGGCTGGGGATAGTTGGGCCGATTCAATGATGGTAAGAATCTTTTCTACTGTTTTTTGTACTGAGGCGACATAGCTCTTATCACCCCTTAAAAGAAAATCTTTCTCTCGCCTTCTTAAGGTGAGTATCTCCTCTTCTAATGAGGGAATGTGCTGTTTAACAATATCTTCTACATGGTGGATAGTATCGCGAAATTTACCTTGCAGCCCGGAGTTGTGGTCAAGTCCGTTAATTTGCCAGGCTTTGACGATATTTTTAAAGTCTTGATGGTAAATGTGGATTAAGTTGTTTATTTCGCTACCAAGGGGGTGGCTTGCGGTTTTAGCTTCGATGGCGCGGATTTTTTCTGTCTCTAATATCAATAGTTGCACATATTTAGCCACCCGTTCTGGGTAGTGCATTTTTTTTCTTACCAAAAAATCCTTTTCGCTGCGTCTGGCCTCCAGCATATAACGGTGAACATTTAAAAAATGGATCTTTTTTGCCACCTGGGTAGCTTGCAGAGTTTCAAAACGGTCAACAACCCCAAATAGTGTTTGATGATATTGCCAAACTACCAAGGCAAACAAAAAACCTATAAGGCCAAAGCCGACTCCCAGCCTCTCGCCAACCGACATATTTTTTAACGTCATTATTCTATATAACCCTTAAAAAAATATAATTCCAACTTTTTATCCAACCCCATTATCACACAACTGAATAGATAAAAAAATAGCTATTTTGTAAATATTTATCACGTTTTTGAGATAATTGTTTGGTTGTTTATAGTTGGTTGTTTTTTTAAAATTGAATCACGGTTACATCAATGGGTTTTTTTATTAACCAGCAGCTTTTCAAGAACCCTATCTAGCTGGGCAAGATCAATGGGTTTTAGAATAATATCATCCATACCGGCTTTTTTGCAGAAGTCTGCTGTCTCATCGGTTTTTTCAGCAGAGAAGGCGATTATGGGTGTTGTAAATGCTCTGTTTATACTTAGCGAACGTATGCGCCTGGTGGTTTCAAAACCGTCAATACCCGGCATGCGTATATCCATCAAAATAGCATCGAACTCTGAATTTTTTAATAATTCCAAAGCCATAAAACCATTATCAGCAGTGGTGATTTTATATCCATGTAGCTGTAAGAGTTCTGTAATTAATGTTTGGTTTACCGGATTATCTTCCACTAACAGCAAAGAAGTTGATTTTCTTATCTGTTGGGTCATAAGTTGCTGCTGATTTGCTGGGGTGGCAACAAGACTATCTTTGTTTTGTTCACTTAACTGTAATTCCAAATGGATGCAAAACTCAGTACCAGAGTTCAAACTGCTTTTTACCCAGATTTCACCCCCCATCATGGTTACAAGTTTTTTGCAGATAGATAGCCCAAGGCCGCTACCCATCAAGTTGTGGGATGGTGAAAAGTCGGCCTGAACAAACGGTTCAAATATAATTGGTAATAATTTTTTTGCTATGCCAACACCAGTATCTTGAACTAAAAATTCGAGGGTTTCCCTGCCGTTGTTATTTGGTAATCTGCGCACGACAACTGAAACTGTGCCTTGGTCGGTAAATTTTATGGCGTTGCCAATCAGGTTGAGCAGTACCTGCCGCAGCCGTTTCTGATCGCCAATAATCTGCTCCGGGGTTTGGGGGTCTATGTGGTAGTTTAACAGCAACCCTTTTTCGGCGGCATTTTGGCTGTGAATATCTATTGCCTCATGGGTCAGCTCCCGAATGGTGACAGAGGTGTTGTCCAGTGTCAGTTGTCCGGCTTCGATTTG
>JADFZS010000310.1 GCA_015232405.1 Magnetococcales bacterium
TGGCTACCGAGAAGAATAGTAAAAAGATTAAAGAAAACCCACAAGTTGCAGCTCGTAAAGAGAAACTTGCCGCTTTGATGACCGCAGGTGTAAACCCATACCCAAACAATTTTAAACCAGAGCAGAGTTTAGCCCAGGTAACAGCAGAATATGGACAACAACAAGATGTAGATATACTTGCCGGGGCGTTGGTTAAATGTGCAGGACGGGTGATGTTGCATCGCCATTTTGGTAAATTGACCTTTGCCACACTGATGGATGAGAGCGGTAGGTTGCAGGTTGCAGTACAACGTGATCATATCGGTGCTGACCTCTACCGGGATGTTTTTAGAAAGGTGGAAGTTGGTGACTGGCTTGGGGTGGAAGGTAGCCTGTTTTTAACTAAAACTGGTGAGTTGACCATCAGGGTGAACAATTTTCAGATTCTTGCCAAATCGGTCAGACCCCTGCCGGAAAAATTTCATGGCTTAGAAGATGTCGAAACCCGTTATCGGCAACGTTATGTTGACCTTATTGTCAACCCTGATGTTCGGGAGCTGTTTCGTACCCGGTCTAAAATTATCCGGCTTATTCGGGAGTTTATGGAAGATAGGGGCTTTTTAGAGGTTGAAACCCCAATGATGCACCCGATACCCGGTGGTGCAGTTGCCCAGCCTTTTGTCACCCATCACAACGCCTTGGATAGGGATCTATACCTGCGTATTGCCCCGGAGCTTTATCTAAAAAGGCTTATAGTTGGTGGCTTTGAGCGGGTGTTTGAGATAAACCGTAACTTTCGCAACGAGGGTCTATCCACCCGCCATAACCCAGAATTCACCATGATGGAGTTTTACCAAGCCTTTGCAGATTATAAAGATTTGATGGATATGACCGAAGCACTGATTACCCACTTGGTAGGGGAGATAAATAACGGTGAACTAACGGTGGAACATCAAGGGCGCAAAATAGATTTTTCATCTCCATGGCAGAGGCTGACCATAGCTGAGTCATTGGTAAAATTTGCTGGAGCTGATGCTGATAAAATAGCCCAGCGTGACTATCTTTTGGCTTTTGCCCAGGAGAAGGGGGTTAAAACAGAAAAAGATTGGGATGATGGGGTTCTGCTTTTGGAGCTGTTTGAAAATCTGGTTGAAGAGGATCTTATCCAGCCCACATTTATTATCGACTATCCAACATCTGTTTCGCCTCTCTCCCGTCGTTCTGACAGCAACCCGGATATAACCGAACGGTTTGAGCTGTTTGTTGGTGGCTGGGAGATTGCCAACGCCTTTTCGGAGTTGAACGATCCGGCTGATCAGGCTGGACGGTTTAGAAAACAGGTGGAGTCTAAAGAGGCTGGTGATCTTGAGGCTATGCACTTTGATGATGATTATATCCAGGCTTTGGAATATGGCATGCCCCCAACGGGAGGTGAAGGAATTGGTATCGATCGCTTGGTGATGTTGCTCACCGATGCCGGGGCAATTCGGGATGTACTGCTGTTTCCTCAGTTACGTTCATTGGCCAAGGTCTAGGGTAGATGTTTAATAGCCGATATGAATGGTTTATTGGTCTGCGTTATCTAAGGGCCAAACGCAACCAGAGCTTTATATCCATTATCACCTTTTTTTCACTGGGTGGTATTGCTCTGGGTGTGGCGGCACTTATAGTTGTGTTGGCGGTGATGACCGGATTTCGCCAGGAGTTGCAAGCACAAATATTAGGTATAACCGGACACGCCACCATTCGCGCTTACACCGACTATGTGGATAACTACAAACCCCTTTTGGCAGAGGTAAACAAGACCCAAGGGGTGGTGGCTGCAACTCCCTTTATATCAGGTCAGGCCATGTTGACCGGGCGTGGAAGATCCTATGGTGTGAGCCTAAGGGGTATTGTACCGGATTTAGACAGTAAAGTTTCTGCCCTGGACAAAAACATGAAGCAGGGCAGTATCCATGATCTTGGTGGTTTTCATATCATTATCGGGCGCAAGTTGGCTAACAACCTTGGGGCAAATGTGGGTGATAAGATCACGGTAATGGTGGCAGCAGGAAATGTTACCGCCATGGGGACGCTTCCCCGTTTAAAACGGTTTAGGGTAGGTGGTGTTTTTGAGTCTGGCATGTATGAATATGACAACTCACTTGCCTATATCCACCTCAAAGATGCCCAGACTTTATTTCGTATGAATAAAAAGCAGATAACCGGAATAGAGATTATAACTCCCCAGGCAGAACAGGCGTTTGCGGTCAGAGAGCTACTGCAACAAAAGCTGGAAAGTTCATATTGGATACAAGACTGGATGCAGATGAACCGCAACTTTTTCCGCGCTTTGCAGATGGAAAAAGCCACCATGTTTGTCATCCTTTTTTTGGTGGTGATAGTGGCAGCATTTAATATCATCTCCAGTCTGGTGATGGTGGTGATGGAGAAGGGGCGGGAGATAGCCATATTAAAATCTATGGGGGCCACCCCAAACAGTATTTTAACCATATTTTTGGTAAACGGTGGGGTCATAGGTATAGTGGGAACCCTGGCTGGTCTGGCTTTGGGGTTGGGGTTGGCCTTTAACCTTGAGGCTGCATTAGGTTTTATTGAAGATCTGTTCGGAATTCAAATTCTCTCAGGTGAGGTCTACTATATCGATCACCTACCATCGGTTGTCTTGTGGTCTGATGTGGCTTGGATAACATCCATTAGCTTTATAATTACCATTCTTGCTGCTTTTTATCCTGCATGGCGGGCAGCACGGGTTGATCCGGTTGAGGGGTTGCGTTATGAGTGACGTTACCCACGGCTCGCCCCTATTGGTTACAGCCTCTCTGACAAAATCGTTCTGTCTTGGTAAAAATAACACCTTGGAAGTTTTAAAAGGGATTGATTTAACCCTTAACCGGGGTGAAATGGTTGCTTTGTTGGGGGATTCCGGCAGTGGTAAGAGCACCTTGATACAAATTTTGGGTACATTGGATCAGCCCACAGGGGGGACAGTCTCCCTTGATGGAACCGATCTTTTTAAACTAAACCGTAAAAAACAGGCTGAAATTCGCAATCAAAAAATTGGTTTTATCTATCAATTTCACCGTCTGCTTCCTGAATTCACCTCCCTTGAAAATGTTATGATGCCCCTGTTGATCGGTAGGGAAATACCAAAAATTGCTAAAGAGAAGGCAAGCAAGGTGTTGGAACAGGTGGGCTTAAAAGAGCGTCTGCTCCATCGTCCCGGACAGCTCTCTGGGGGTGAACAGCAACGGGTGGCAATAGCTAGATCTATTGTTACCGAGCCGATTCTACTTTTAGCTGATGAGCCAACAGGTAACCTTGATCGCGGCACAGCGTGGTCGATATTTGAGCTACTGCAAAATCTCAACCAAGACCTTGGCCTTACCTGTCTTATGGTGACCCATAACAACGAGTTGGCCCAACATCTTAACCGACAGGTGCATATGATAGATGGCTGTTTGGCAGCACATGGGGATGAAAGTTAGTGATCACTACTAATGAAATTTTGGTTGGTATAATCACCTGGGTTCCGGGAATTTTATTGGCTATCACCCTTCATGAGTGGGCCCATGGATATATTGCTACCAAATTTGGTGATCCTACACCGGGTATGATGGGGCGGCTCTCTTTAAGTCCCATACCCCATATTGATCTGGTCTGGACCATTATCATTCCTGTGG
>JADFZS010000311.1 GCA_015232405.1 Magnetococcales bacterium
ATGGCTTGCCGGTTTTGTCGCAAAGGGCTGTAATGGTCACAAATACATCCAAAATCTTTCCATCCTTGGTATGCCTCTGCGTTTCAAATGGCAACACTTGCTTTCCGGCAGCGATCTTTTTGGAGATGCTGTTAAACTCATTTTTTTCCCCCTTTGGTAAGATTATATTAATTGATCTTCCTATGGCCTCTTCTTCGAGATAACCATACATACGCTCTGCCCCCGGATTCCAAGCAGTTATGAACCCAGAGAAATCCTGAACGGTAATAGCATCATATGAATCCTTAACTACTACCGCTAGCCGATTCAACTCTGCCTGTTTTTTAATGTTTGTAATGTCCACGAAGGTGATGACCACTCCATCAATAACATTTTCAAGAGTCCGATAGGGGTTCACACGCATATTAAACCATTGCCCAGATTTTGTTTTGACCTCTACTTCTATAGGGACAAGATCTTCCAATACCTTGTTAGCGTCATTGGAAATGGATTCATAGGACAGGTTTGTGACGATGTGAGAAAGAGGGCGGCCAATGTCGGATGGAATTAGGTTGATAAACTCAGAAATTCTCGGAGTGAAACGTCGTACATGTAAATCAAGATCCAAAAATACTACTCCAACATCGGTACTAGCCATGTAGTTGGCCATGTCGTCGTTTGCCTTGGATAACTCATTGATTTTTTCCTGATATTCGCTATTAACTGTGGTCAACTCTTCATTGATGGATTGTCCTTCCTCCTTGGAGGTTTCAAGCTCTTCGTTAGCACTCTGCAGCTCCTCGTTGGAGGCTTGTATCTCCTCATTTGTGGATTTTAACTCCTCGTTGGATGATTCCAACTCCTCAATGGTTGTTTGTAGAAACTCCCTGGCGGATCTCAGCTCTTTCTCTAACTCGGCAATGCGTTTGTCCTTGTCTCCTGTAGTAACCATGGGCTTGGCTAGATGCTCTTTCTGAATTTGTCCTATGTCTTCAAATAGCACTGCTTTATAACTTGCCAGTTCAGGCAGGTCTGAGATTGGTTCAACCATAAGATTGATGTGCTGCACACCCCCATTGACCCCAACTTTCAGCCCTTCATATCTTACCGCCCTGCCTTCAGTTTTCACCTTACGGACTGCGGTTGTCAGGTCAGGCAGCAAACCTTTACGAGCCTGTTTCAAAATATTTAAGCTTGCTTTACCTTGGTTAGCTTCTAGGTATTTCCCCGTGCGTCCATGGATGTATTTAATCTCGTAGTTTTCATCGATAATCACACATGCAGGAGTGTGTTGTGTCAATAAAAAATTATCCATGGCCACTTTCAATTCAAGATCAAGCTCTATTTTGTCACTTTCAAGAGAAAAGGCGACAGGTGGTTCCTTGAAAGTTGGAATTTTGGGAGGTTCAAATTGTTTTTTATCATGCATAAAAATGGATTTTCTTTGGTACAGTTTTAACTTCCGATTTATAACCTTAAAAAGATGAGAGTTGCTTCCAGTGGTTTCTGATGTTCCCAAAAGTAGATGGCCATTGGGTTTTAATGCATAATGGAAGACTGGTAGTACCTTTGCCTGGAGGGAAGCTCCAAAATATATAAGCAAGTTGCGGCAACTGATAAGGTCCAAAGAAGAGAACGGCGGGTCTTTGATCAAGTTTTGTTCCGCAATCACCAGCATGTCCCGAATCTTCTTGTTGATTTCGTAGTTGTTGCCATTCTTTGTGAAATAGCGTTTCAACCTGTCTTGAGAGATTTCCGCACTAATCGTGTTTGGATAAATGCCACGACGAGCAGTTTCAATAGCAATTTTATTCAGGTCTGTTGAAAAAATTTGAACATTGAACTGACTGTTTAGTGCCTCCATCTGTTCTTGAAGCAGTATAGCAATGGAGTACGCTTCCTCCCCAGTGGCGCAACCGGGAACCCAAATACGAATGGTCTGATCCGAGCTACGATTAGCTAAAAGTCCTGGAACTATTTTTGATTCAAGTAGTTCAAACACCTCAGTGTCTCTGAAAAAACTTGAGACTCCAATCAGAAGTTCCTTGAATAAAGTACTGCTTTCTCCACGGTTTTTCTGGAGCAGCATGATGTAATCAGCTATCGAGTCCATTTGATTGATAGCCATACGCCTATGGACCCTTCGGAGAATGGTGTTCTCCTTGTATTGTGAAAAATCGTGGCCTACATTAGATCGCAAAATGAGAAATATTTTTTGAAGTTCTTCCTTAATATTATCACCAACAGGCACCATCGCCGTGGTTTGTATGTTTAGATTTCGGTGTTGGAGGTAGGAGGCTAATTTGCCTGGCATCTCTTCCGGTGGCAGGGTGAAGTCAACCAAGCCTGTTTGGATGGCATTGACTGGCATTCCATCAAATTTGGCAGAGTTTGGCTCCTGGGCCATGACCACTCCCCCCGCCTCCTTGATTGACTTCAAGCCATGCGTTCCGTCCGATCCCGTGCCAGAAAGAATTATGCAAATGGCCCGTTCCTTGGCATCCTCAGCCAAAGAGCGGAGAAAAGTGTCGATGGTCAACCTGTGGTGGCGTGGTTGGGTCGGCTCGTGGAGATAAAGAGTATCATGAAAAATGCCCAAGTCCCGATCTGGTGGTATTACATAAACACAGTTAGGTTGAACCTTCGTCCCATCTTCCACCTGAGTCACCTTCATGGTGGTATACCGGGCGATTAATTGTGCTAGAATGCTTTTATGCTCAGAGTCCAGGTGTTGTACCAGGACAAAGACCATTCCTGAGCTTGATGGTACATTTTTGAAAAACCTTTCATACGCCTCCAGACCACCTGCAGAAGCTCCGATAGCAACGATGGACAACCCACTCTTTTCCTGCGGTATCGGCCTATTTGATTGATTATCTTTTGGCGGCGGCTTGGATGAGCTAGAACTTCTTTTTGGTTTTTGAGTGGATTGTTTGCGTGGTTTTTTTATCTCAGTGCCCGTGGCTTGAGAAGTGTTCTTTTCTTTTTCATAATCCGGAGTTTTTGAATTTTTAGGCATCACAGCACCTTCAAGTTAGTTGCATAGACCCCGTTCTCTAACGTGACCAGCAGAGCCAATTCGTATCTCCTATTGCTGCCTATGGGCGCGAACCATAAAAAGGCCGTTTCCAGACAACTGGGATTCAGGTTCATTGGTTCAGCCCTACCTTGTCGCTTCATGCCCTCAACTCTTTCCTCTTCGCTGCCACTTCCTTCATGAGGGTAAGGGGGAGATCTATGCCAAACTTCTAACCCCTTTCACCATAATAAAAACTTAACACTCAATGAGATTAGTAAAGATGGTATATTCAGAAGTTCACCAAAAATATATAGCCATTCATTTATGTTGATGGTATGTTAGTGCGCAAAACTATAATTAGCAAGAAATTTATCTAATCAGGTGTGTGGGGGGAATGGCTGACTATGCAAGAATTTGATGAACACTTTCCCGATGAGCAGGCATGCCAGGAATACATCTTGCGGTTGCGTTGGCCTGATGGATTTGTTTGCTCTCGCTGTCAAACTCCCAGTATTCCATAGATTACATCTCGGAATCTGTTGTACTGCCGGGCTTGCAATGGACAGATCTCCATGACCGCTGGGACAGTTTTTGAGGGTACAAGAAAGCCTCTTCGTTCTTGGTTCCATGCGA
>JADFZS010000312.1 GCA_015232405.1 Magnetococcales bacterium
CACCCAATGGGTGATGAGACTTTTTTCTAATTCGGCAGATGAATCAAGAGGTTGTGCCAAGCATGTGCTAACAACTGCCGGATCTAGGTTAAAGCATGCTAGAGTCATGATGTAATGCTGAGAATAAAGGGAAGCCGGGGCACTATGACCAAAAAATTAATGATTATTGTTACAGTATTGTTGCTCACCATGAAAAATAGCTGGGGTGATGGTTGGTACCAAAGCGATATAATAACAATTAAAACAGGCGGCAAATATGGTACATATTTTCAGCTTGGCTCTGATATGAAAAGATTAGCAGGACTCCATGGGATAAGTTTGAATGTTTCAGCGTCTGATGGGTCACTTGAAAATCTTAATGCAGTTGTGAACAACGATGAAGTTCATTTGGCAATAATCCAATCCGATGTAATAGAGTGGTTGGCTGAACGAATGGTCAAATCGAGAAAGTCTGGAGGATTGCTACGCAAACTAAAAGTCAAAACCAGGTTTATTTTCCCTCTACATGAGGAAGAAATCCATATCCTGAGCAGAAGCGACATTCACTCTCTGAAGGAACTCCAAGGGAAGAAGGTTGCTGTTGGTCAGCTTCGGTCTGGAACCTTTCTAACTGCCGGCAGATTGTTCAAGTCTGCAAATATCAAGATCACCCCCGTCCGAGCCGATGGTAAAGAGGCTCTCATTCAACTGGAGCATGGAGAGGTTGATGCAATCATGGCTATTGGTGGACTACCAATAAAACTGTTTGAGGACAAGGTAAACAAATTGCTGACCCGCAAGGGAGCAAACTCCTTTCACCTGTTATCAATCAACCATAACTCAGCTTTGCCCCAATACCACAAAACCACAATTCCTGCCAACACCTACAAATGGCAGAAATCTGCAGTTTCAACGGTCTCTGTTCTGGCAACTCTTGTGACTTTTGATTTTGATCGGGAAAATGCTAACTGCCAACGGATCAAACAATTCTCTGATTTGATCAATAATAACATTGACTGGTTGCGTAATAACGGCCACGAAAAGTGGCAAAATGTTGACCTGGAGACTCCTCTGCCCCCAATGTTTTTACGCTCAGACTGTCTGCAATGAATACATTGATCAGACAGCATGCTTAGCCACGTTTTGTGGTTGCTTGACCTTCCTAATCGTTAGTAGGCGAATCTTTAAACAGGTCGTCATCAAGGTCAATTCGTAGTACCATGGTCTGGTCTGTATCGACCTGATCAATGGATTGTTGGATTGCGGGAGCAACGCTCTCCTCAGATTTGTTTTTTTCCACAGATGAGTTGTCTGGCATTTTTAGAGATTCCCTTTTATAAGTTGAGTTTAAATGAAACACCTAGGCTGGCAAGAAAGGCATCCAAATGTCTGATATTACAAAAGAACACATTCTAAAGTTTCTTCAAAATGTGCCTGGATTTGCAGAGATACCTGATGATGTTCTTGCACAAATTTCAAATCTATTTGTCCACAATCATCTGCAACCTGGTGAATTTCTTATTCGCCAAGGCGAAATCGGCCACTCAATGTTTTTGATTTTAACTGGGTGCGTCCAGGTATTGATATCTGATTGCTCTGGAAATGTCAATACTGTTGCTTTTCTTCGGTCTGGTGATGTAGTGGGAGAGATGGCCATTCTTACAAAACAACCAAGAAATGCAAATGTAGTCGCCGACGAAGAAACTGATGTGATAGAGCTTGAAGGTGATGATCTCTATCCCTTGTTACGTGAGCACCCTCATTTAGCGAGATTTTTGACAGCGGTTCTGGATTTGAGAATTTTGGAATATGGCTTTCTTGAGCTGGGTAAATATAAAATTATTGAACGAATCGGGCACGGTCAAACAGCAACAGTTTTTTCTGGTATACATCCTGGTTTGAATCGTAAGGTCGCCATAAAGATGCTCTATCACTCTCTGGCACTAGATGAATTATTTGTTAAACGATTTGTAGATGAGGCCAGAATTGTTGCCCAGTTTGATCATCCAAATATTACCAAGGTACACGATTCAATGGATCTATTTGGGACTTTTTTTATCGTCATGGAGAAAGTCTCGGGGAAAGATCTAAAAACATTATTAAAAGACAAAACAAGATTCCACCCATCTGAAGTTATCGAAATAATGCGGCAGATTGTTGTGGCTGTACGTCATGCTCATGAGCATGGCATTATTCATCGTGACATCAAGCCAGCCAACTGTGTCATGCATGAAGATGGCACCATAAAGATTATGGACTTTGGTATTTCCCGCAAGATAGAAGATACTGAAATTCAGTCTAACGTTCTCATGGGATCGCCCGCATATATCGCACCAGAGTTGATAAGAGGAGCAGCTGGGGATGAGCGGTCTGATATATATGCATTGGGGATAATGGCGTATGAATTAATTTCAGGAAAGCCCCCTTACAAAGGAGAGACAGTTAGGGATATTCTTGCCGGACATTTAAAAAAGGAGCCGCAAGACATAACAGAGAAAGTTGCGGGGGTACAGCCAGGATTGGCAAAATTTATACACACTGCTTTAAAAAAGAATCCTGATGACCGTGAGACTGAAACAGCTAAACTCATGAGCTTGCTTGATCGGAGAGGAACATACAATAAGGCTGAAATGCAGTGTAAGATTCCAGAGTCTTTAAGGATTGATGGCTCAGAAGAGGCCCTTCTGGAAGTTGAAGCAATGCTTGATAAGTTTTGCAAGAAAAAAGGAATTTCCATTAGTTGCACTAGAGAGTTTAGCTATAGAAACAGAAGAGCTGAAGATATTGCGAGCTATACCAAAATATAGGCAAAGGGTGTGGATACCATTTTTCTCATCTAACTGTGCTTATATGTCCAGTTGTTCTGTAAGCGATCAATTTTGGGCGTGGACCACTTTTTTTCAACCTGGATCGTTCCCATATGTGTTTTGCCTCAGCTGGAATCCGACAATGCCCTCTTTTGGATAAGCAATACATGATGGCTACCAAAAGGAGTATTGGATCATGCCCAAAAAGAAACGGAAAAACTATACAGCTCAGGAGAAAACCGCTATCCTTACTCGGGTTTCTGGCGTGTAGTTAAAAAATATCGAAAAATACCGTATTATAACAGCATGTTGACACTATTTTCATCAAGACCATCGTGTGACTACAAATTTACTCCCTCTTTTTGAATGTCCAGCACCTCTGAAGATATTGAAACTCCAAGATTATCGTTAATTTTCAGCCTAGTTGTCGCGTTAACCTACCAATTTTTTGCTAAAAACCAGCCTCTAACATTCGTTAATTAGCCCGGTTAATAGCCAGCTCATAATACGCCCTACGGGCGATGTTTTTTAAGGCATGGCAGGATCTATCATCCGATGCTTTTTAATTTGGTAGTGGTGCCGAAAACGGTCTTCGACACAACTATTCATCATCGTATTGATGAGTCCTGGCCGGATTATCCCTGGTGGGGTGCTCCTCAGCATAGCCCACCTCCGTTTCATCCGTAACCGCCACATAAACCCCATAGTACCAATATTTCGCCGATTTCTTCATAATTCCCCGCTGAATATATTGAATCTTTGATAAAACGCAAAGGAGGTATAACCGGTGGAGTCTATGGAGTTGACCAAGACG
>JADFZS010000313.1 GCA_015232405.1 Magnetococcales bacterium
AATTTGTTAAATCTGATGTATATAGAAAAAATTGGGAACACTTGAAAAATAGAAGTATTGTTGAAAAAACATTAATAGAAGCGGAAAAACTTTGCTGGATTAAATTTCATAAAGTAGATCGCAAAAACTGGTACTTCGTTAATCCATCGTTTAATCAATTTTATAATCAACAAACAGAAAAATTTTCAGATACCCCCGATCAAGGTGAAATTAGTGAAAACTCACCTAATCCCAGATGAAGCTCTCCAACTCACCATGAAGAATGGCTTAAGGGCGCATTTCTCATGGTTTGATTTAGTAAAAAAACCAATTTGAATTTTCACTAGCCAAGCTGAAAACTCGTGAAAACTCAGAAAAATTGGTGAAAACTCACCAGAAATATGTTGCCCACCTGCCAGTCAGGATCGTATACACATCTCCCTGACTGGTAATCCATCTATACTTCACCTTTTATCCCGGTTTCTGTAGTTATGGTCAAGTCTGGTGTATGAGCACCTGCTGATCAAGCGGCGTCCTGTCGGAGATCCTCTCTTATTCCATCCACAAATTTCACATCTTTGATGACCTCTGCCAGCTGTTTAAATCCTCGCAGTCTCTGCCACCGTTTTTGAGCGCTCATTGTCAGCTTATGGACCAAACTGAGAATGCTCTGACGGGAGACGCATCCTCTGGTTTTGGCTGTTCGTAGTCGTACCGTTGCAAAAGTCGACTCGATAGGGTTCGTGGTCCGAATATGCTGCCAATGAGCTGCTGGAAAATCATAGAAAGCCAATACGCCACCTGCTCAACTATGTCCCTCATACACCACTTTCAAGCATAGCTCCGGTTTCTGTTGTTCCACTCCATTGGATTTGTCCAAAAAAAGTGAGGTAAAAAGGAGGCAATATTTCAAAAAGGAGGTAACTTTTGGAAGCTACCTCCCCTTCAAAATACGGATTTTTGGTGAAATTTCATATTTTGAATGGTGACGAGATAGGTGTTCTGGGAGCATGGGCCAATTTTCACAATGTTATGGAGCATTAAAAATATTTCAATATTCTTCATGACATGTATGTTTTTATAGAATAATTGTTAACAAAATATTTTTTTATTGAATTTTGGTGATTATGGAGTAGACAATTAAACATTGCTTGGCTACCTCCAAGTTTTGATCAAGCAGTGTTTTGTGGCTTCCGCTGCCTGGTCTTCATTGTTTTATAGAGCTTCAAGAACCCTGTAACCATTAAGTATTGCAAGATGTTGTGATTCATTACCATTGGCTAAGGACAGTAAACCCATTTATATAGGGCGAGAACTATGCCACTAGAGGATTCGATATTGTTCGCTGAAGAAGAGACATGCTCAATAAGTTGTTCATCAGAATCAAAGTCTCTACCTGAAGAGAAGCCATGGAAAATCTTGGTAATTGATGATGATCATGATGTTCATGCTGTGACCAATATGATCATGAGAAAATTTGTTTTCGCAAACCGTCCTATTTCCTTGATCAATGGATACTCCGGCGTTGATGCTAGGCGTTTAATACAAGAACACCATGACGCTGCAATTGTATTGCTAGATGTGGTTATGGAAACAGATAGGGAGGGGTTAGAAGTTGTGGAGTTCATTAGAGATGAACTAAAGAATCCTTTTGTAAGAATTATACTTCGCACAGGCCAGCCTGGTCATGCACCAGAATCGGAAGTGATCGAAAATTATGAAATCAATGATTATCTAGAAAAAGTAAGTCTCAGCGACCAGAGACTTCAATCAGCAATCCAAATAAATTTGCAAGCATTTAACCTATTGCAAACAATTAAGAATAATCAACAGAATCACTGATGGAGTTAGCTGTTAAATCATGCCCCTGTTAGGAAAATTTGAAGGGTACTTTTTGCTTTTTTTGGAGGGCCGTTATGAATGAGCTGGAAAAGGAGCACTAAGGAATGAGCGGCACCCTGTAGTTACATGGTTATCAGGCAATACCAATGCCAGAGGAGGGGTCTGCTACCTATGTTCAGCTTTTTAACCCCTCCCCATTTTTATGTACTGTCTTCTACCACTTCGCCGCATTAGCCGACGAGATTTACCCCCATACCAGGAGTTTTCCGATACGTTTGTTTCGGTTTAGCTTGTTCATTGGAATTGGAGGTTTTGACCAAATTTGGCTTTGCCTCCTTCAGAGCTTTAGATAGCCTTTGAAAATCCATTTGCATGCTTAACGTATTGGTTTGTAGTGCGTTAATCATTTCCTTGCCCGATCTCGTTATTTGGAGATGGGTCCACTTGAGTTTCAAGTTGATTGTCTTAAATATGGGAGTGAGCTTTCATTTTACAGGTCAGCTCGGACCGTGTGGAGAGAGGCGTTAGAGTGCCTCTTATAAACAGTATCGGCATTTTGGAAGTTTTTGTTGAACAGAAAATATACCCATCAAGATAGTTCCCATGCTTCCGCCGCATCCAAAGAACTCAGAACTCTCTTATTGCTTGTCCAAGATAAGGGTCTACATGGTATCCAGAGCTGATCTTCTGGATATCAGCGATCATTGGCCGCAGGTTGGAAAGGACTTTCTCACAAGTTTTCTCGTCCAACAATTCTCGTGATATGAGAAACTGTAGCCAATCAGGAACCAACTCAAAACATGCCACTGCTTTATAAATTTGTGGATTGAAGGAATCTAGAGATTTTGCAAGAAACCGATCTAGAGTTTCTCGATCTGGACATAGAAGATGAAGTGGAGGACGTGGTTTTTTGGGTTCTGGCTTATTTGGATTAAATACCATGTCCATCATGCTCCTCTTCTGAACAAGTTCTCCATCAACTCTTTTCACAAAATACTGTACAAGCTCATTCCTACCCAGTTCAACTTTTGTTAAAGGTATGCCCTTTCCCCGATGTAGCTCTCCACAAAATTCTCTGGATAGTAATACCAGACTTGTTTTAGACTCTTTAGAATCTTTCAGGTCAGAAAAATCATCTATCTTCCATTGATGTTCAGCTTGACCAGATAGGAACTCAATCGTCTTGTTAATGATTTCCTTGTTATCCTCAAAATTGATGTAGCTACCAATCCTATCTTTTAGGATTTTGTCATTAATTTCAGTATTATTCGATTGGTCAAGGAGATTGAATATTTCAAAATCAAGAGAATTTATTGAAAAATCATCAATGGCCCAATCCATTATATTCTGAGAGTTCTCAACCTTTGGCCAAGCGATTCTCATGGCATCTATTAGAATTTTTACATGACCATGATAGGACAGGCGATCAACACTCCAACCAAAAACATCAATATCCTTCCCTGCAACTTCCGACAACTCTTCCATTTTGGTCCTTACAACATCATCCTGCCCAAGAGCTAGCGCATTACTAATCCACCAATCAAGATTGTAAGATTTATTCTCGGCATAGACATCTGGAAGCCTTTGCTTAAGTGTGTCAAGCAAACCATTGAACCGATCATATTCTTGTTTTTTTGCAGCTTCAGCAAATATATCAGTGAGCAAGTCAAACG
>JADFZS010000314.1 GCA_015232405.1 Magnetococcales bacterium
AGGGGATAGAAAAAGATCCCAAATTCATTGAAGCAGCTTTTTCAACTCAAAAAGGTGATATAAGCTCCATCATTGAACTCCCAGACAACCGCTTTTTTGCCCTTGAAGTTGTGGACAAAAAAGAACCTCGCCCCCAAACATTGGCAGAGGCAAAAACCAAGCTGTTAAAAGACTATCGAAAAGTAAAAGCTACAAAGCAGGCAGAAGAGATCATGGAGGCGGCAAAAGAGAGAATAGCAAAGGGTGATAGCTGGGATGAGGTAGCAAAAAGTAACAAACTATTTAGAGCAGATACAATTTCCAATTTTAAAAGGGATGGCAACAACAACAGACCTTCCAGTGCTATTAGAGAAGCAGCTTTTAAATTATCATTGGCAAAACCGGATCATAAAGAGGTCATAAAAGGGGCGGATAGCTTAACCTTGGTAAGGCTGCAACAGATAACACCTGCTAAACAGAGTGAATATGAAAAAGAGGCAGTGGCTTTAAGAAGCTCCTTAAAAAGCAGTTTGGGCTTAGAACTGCTAACAGCCTATGTAGATGGTTTATGGAAAAAAGCCAATATACGTATCAACCAAGAGCTATTTGATCGGATGTAGAAAAGCAAGAAATTATAGTACCATTAGTTGCAAATCGTATTTTTTAGCTAATGGTACTATATTTTAATCAAAATAAATTATTAAAACAAAATGATACCGAAGTTCTAGTTGGTATATACCTCTGCCTTATCAACTATCACCTGAAATCCTCTTTGCCGTAAAGACTGACCATCAATTGATGCAATTCCACTGCTAACAGTTTTTGATTTTCCTGGGGCTATGCCCTCATTAATTTCAAGGGGAATAGCTCTTTTACGCCCTAAAGAGTCGTTATAAAAAACTGTTACTCCTATCATTGCCACCGCTACATTTGTGGGATTTTTAACAGTCACAAATAGTCTGCCATCTTTACTCAAAACAAAATGTGCTTTCAAATAATGGCTGGGGTTATCCGAAAGATCCAGCCTAACCAGAGCGTTTGCGGCTTTTCTGCCATTTTTGGAGTCCGATTGGGCTGCTTGACGAAAATATTTAACCGCTAGCTTTTTGTTGCCATCCTCTTTGGCAAAATGGCCTAGAGCAAGATAGGAGTTTACAGTAGGAAACAGTTTTGCCCCTTTAATCATATCTTTTCTAAAACCTGTTGAATCCCCTAACTTCTCCCTTAGTTTGCCTCTTTTTTCATAAAACAGAAAAAAATCAGGGTTGGCCTTTACCGCTCGATTGTATGAGGTGGAGGCTAAAAGATTCTCACCCTGTTTGGTTTGTATATCACCTAGAAGAGCCAAAAAAAGCCCCTCTTTTGGCTCAATTTTTATTGCCTTTTTGGCAAGCTTTTTGGCCTTGGCATACTCTTTTTTATTGAAGGCTAAAAGCCCTTCTTCATAGGCCTTATATGCAGGTTGTACTTTTCTTAAGTGAGCAAGCATTTTTTCATAGCGTTCTACCCCTAATTCTCCACCCTTCTTCAAGGCAGCAACATCTTTTTTATTATTCTCTACTCGCTCCTGAGATGGTGGATGGCTGGCAAACAGACCTGCCAACCAGTTTGAGTCACCACTTTTACTTAGACGTACAAAGGTCTCTTGTAGGTCAATTGCTGCTTTAGGATCATATCCTGCCCTCTCCATATATATTATACCAAAATGGTCAGATTCCCGTTCGGCATCCCGACCATATTTATGGTTGAGCAGATTGGAAGCTAGACCTGTTCCTTTGATGGCAAGATCAGAATATTCCGCATAACTGCTATTTTTTATCGCTACTCCAGCAGCCATGGTAACACCTTGCAACAGCATACCACGCTCCATGCCACGGGCAGAGTGTCTGGCAGCAGCATGGACAATTTCATGTCCCAACACCGCAGCCAACTCCCCTTCACTCTTTAGCTCAAGAAGCAGGCCCCTGTTGATAGCTATTTTACCCCCAGGCAAAGCCCAGGCATTAGGAACCGGGCTATTGATAACCACAAACTCATAAGGCAGTTTTCTATCACTTACTTTTGCGAGTCGTTGACCAACTTCTTGCACATAAGCAACAAGCTTGGGATCAGCGGTATAGTCACCACCCTGGCTCTGTCTGCTGGGACCATACTGTTTTTTACCGATGGAAAGCTCTTGTGATTTTGTAATAAGAGCAAGCTCCCTCTCCCCAGTTACCGGGTTGACAGCACAGGATGATATAAATATCAGCCCCACAAGTATCGCAATTTTATTTAAAATTTTCATAACTAATACCAAATTAAAAACATCAATTTTTTTCGGACATTTGGGCCAATATAGTATCTACCCAATGCTCCTTCATACGTTGTAACATCGGGCTGGGATGAAAAAACAGAACCTTCTCATCACTGGTTGCCCTGCCATAGATTGAAAAACCGTTTAGACGCTCTAGTGCCTGTTTTGCCAAAGGTAACAAAGCTTCACTGCGCCCCCAACCAGCCAATACTGGCACATTGGTCTTTTGGTATCCTAACAAATTTTCCAACTCTTTGCGACGTTCATAGCAAAAAATTGAGTGTACACCACCATCGGCCAAAGATGATAAAGCAGATATTTTTTTAAATAAAACAGGGCTTTTTGTTTCACGAATATCAGATAGATTTAAAACTCGACCATGTTTAAAGCCAAGGGCAGCCATAACCCTCATGATTTGATATTGAGTATTATCAGGGCGTGTCAACATCCACTGTAAAGACGGAGCTATATCTTGCGCTCTTTTTAGTAAAGGGGGCTGATAATCTTTATCAATGGGTTTAGATGAGCCTGGGTTCATCATGACGATCAAAAGATCAGGACGGTAATTGGCTAATTGGTTGGGGTCATCCGGGGCGATTTCATGGGCAACCAACTCCAACAAAGAGCGACACCCAACCTCTTGACCACCTATAACAATCCGGTAGAAGCTGCCAAAAACAGCAAATTTTTTCTTAAGATCAGCCGCACGCAAACTATTAGGATTAATCATTGTAAGCATATTACCCAATAAAATGTGTAAGGCAAGAATTTATAAAATTTCTAAAAGGACAAAATCCTTGAGAACCTGAACACACCTCTTCCACCCTCCTATATCAAACAAATGTTAAGGCAGATATCTTACACTGGATAGCAAAATATAATATAATTGTTATTATTTATTTTTTTGCTTTCTTTTTTTATTTAGTATAGCAATATCTTTAAATTAGATTTCTTCATATATTATTTGCATTTAACAAATTAATACTGTTTTACACACATATTTTAGGTTGCCTGACTATATTGAATGAGTTTACAATCTTATTAACACTTATTATTACTAGTGTTGCACACCAGCAACCAAATATACATATCTTAGTTACATAATTAATTGAATTATATTGAAAATATTTTAAGGAAAAAGCTGTTTCGATTAATAAT
>JADFZS010000315.1 GCA_015232405.1 Magnetococcales bacterium
GTTTTAAATCGTCAATACCTTCTCCCACCCCGATAAACCTAATGGGTAGGCCAAACTGTTCGCTGAGGCTGACCAAAACACCCCCTTTGGCTGTGCCATCCAACTTTGTGATAACCAAACCAGTTACCTGTAAATCGTTATGAAAATGTTTGACCTGACTGATGGCATTTTGTCCGGTTGTGGCATCCAGAACCATCAGCACCTCATGGGGTGATGATGTGTCTTGTTGTCCCAAAACCCGTTTTATCTTTTTTAGCTCATCCATCAAATGGGACTTTGTGTGTAGTCTTCCTGCGGTATCGGCAAGCAGAATATCCATACCACGGGCTTTGGCAGCGCCATGGGCATCAAAGATAACCGATGCACTATCGGCTTTTTCACCCTGGGCGATAACCGGGCAGTTGGTACGTCGTCCCCACTCTTGCAGTTGTTCGACAGCTGCAGCACGAAAAGTATCCCCAGCTGCTAGAATTACTTTTTTGCCTTCAGCTGAGTAGTGGGAGGCCATTTTACCTATTGTGGTGGTCTTCCCAACCCCATTAACCCCAACCACCAAAATAACCTTTGGTGGGGCAACTTCAACATCGTCAATAGTGTTTGCCGCTGTCAAACGGTCTTTTATTACCTCTTTTAACACCTCTCTGAATGACTCTGCTTCGTTCCCTTTGACTTCACGAAACCGTTCACGGGTCTCCTCAATTATTGACATAGAGGTATCCAGGCCAAAGTCGGAGGTGATCATCAAATCCTCCAGCTCCTCCAACAGAGCATCATCAACTGTACGACCTGGAATGATGGCATCCAGCCCTTTGGTAAATTTGGCTCTGGTTTTAGTTAAACCTGTCTTGAGCTGCTTAAAAAAAGACATTTAATACTTCCTACTTAAACGATATGGTTGTGCGTTGATTATTTAACCTATACCATCAATTATGTTGGCTTGATGCGCTACCAAGATGTAACATTAAATAATGGCTAGGTTGTTAAAAAGGTAGTACCCATGAACAGAGGCTTTTGGCTTTAAATAATGGTTTCTTAACTACCCTTAACAACTGCTATACCCATTGTTATTACAGGGTTATCTTTACTTTTCTAGCCATTCATAATCTATCATACGGGTTGTTAGAAGTTTATATGGAGTCGACAATCTTAACATGATAAGCACTAAACTTTCAATAATCATTCCTGTATTGAACGAAGCAGCCAATTTGCCAAATTTAATTTATCAGCTGCAACAACAGGTGGATTGTAACTTGGAAATCATCATCGCTGATGGTGGTTCCCAAGACCAAACCCAAGCAGTTGTCAAAAAATTGGGGGCTGTTTTTGTCATCTCAAAGCCTGGTAGGGGTGTGCAGATGAACAGTGGAGCCAGAGTGGCAAAAGCCCCTATGTTGCTGTTTCTTCATGCTGATTCAACCCTGACAGATACCACTCTATTGAGTAATGCCATCGCCTCTTTAGCCAGAACAAGGCAAACCCTGGGCCATGATCGCATTGCCGGACATTTCAAGTTGAAGTTTGTTGAGCAACCCGCCAATAGAGAGTTGGTTTTTAAATTTTATGAGGCAAAAACCGCACTCAATCGTCCCCAGTGCACCAATGGGGATCAGGGGTTTTTATTATATCGGGAATTTTTTTGGCAACTTGGTGGTTATTCTGAAAAGCTACCATTTTTAGAAGATCAAATATTGGCGAGTCAGATCTATGATAAAGGTCTCTGGATAACCCTGCCGGGATCTTTAACCACCTCTGCCCGCCGTTTTAAACAGGAGGGGCTGGGTCGAAGGATGATATTAAACGCCATAATAATGGCTTTTCACTATATAGCCCATGATCAGTTTTTTAACCGAGCACCAGAGGTATACCGTGGGCAAGATAGCTCCAAACCGTTGCAGATCACCCCTTTTTTCCGTCTTATTAGAACTTTAAATAGGGAGTCCGGCTGGCGGGTGGCCCTACATCGCTGGCTTGCAGTTGGTGGTTTTGTCCGTCGGGCAGCTTGGCAGCTATTTTTTATCTTTGATATTATTATCGCACGGTTTTTTGCCAGCAAAAAAAAACCATTTTTGGCTTTTCATGATAGAGTTTTTCTACCCTTAACAAATTTTTTCTTGTTTGATCTATTAACAGCCATTTTAACGTGGATTTGGTTTACGTTAACGGGTTATTATTTTGTTATTTATGAATCTACCATAAAACGGATGGGTTAATGAGCCAGAGCAATAAAGAGAGTTTGTTAGAAGATTATTTAGCATGGCAGCAGAGGCGGCTAAAAGAGGCTCTAATAAATTTTAAAAATAGCAACCAAGACCCCTTTGGCCTGTTATATGATCTCTACCTTTACAACTGGTTACAGCGTGAGGTTGTTCCTGTACATAAAAAAACCCTTATAGCCAGGGTCTTTCCCAAGATAGATGGAGAGTTGGCTGGTCTGTTGACAACATCATGGGATAACAGAAAATATCTTCAAGGTATTATCGCTTATTGGCTGATACAAAAACAGAATTTACCAAGAAAAGAGAGCTTGGAAAAGCTCCTCGCCTCCCACAATGGACAGGTCTCATTGGCGGTGGCAGAAATTTTAGCAAATTGGCAAAAGCTGGCTATTTTTGTTCTGCCCAAACAGGAGGCCATTAGCCAGATTAAGGCGTTGCAAAAAAAACGTGGCAGCGAGGTTGCCGGGGAGTTGGATAAAAAAAGGGTGGCTCTGGTTGATGGTCTGCCGGAAAAATTCAACCAATCTGGCAGCTTAAGCAAAATAGGTGTCATACCCCACATGGGCTGCGCCCAGGAGTGTCGCCACTGTATGTTTGTCTGGCGACAGCCTATCAGGGATAGAGTAGACCCCGTCCAGCTTTTTGACAAAATCAACCTTAAAACAGAGTCTGTGCTGTTTACCGGGGGTGATCTTGATAAACATATGGGTGAATTTTATCAAGCAATCAGCTACATGGAAGATGTAAATGTTTTTGCTATTTTGTTAAATGGTGCTTTTGCTACCACTCTCAAAGAGACCCAAGAGCGGTTTTTGGCAATTAGTGAGGCATTGCAAAAAAGAGTGTCAACAATACCCCGAGCCAAGGTTGTTCTGCAAATTAGCTTTGATGAGTATCACCAAGAGATAATCAGTGATGAAAAAGGGGAGCTACGTGAGCGGATTCCCGTTGCCAATATTGCCAACCTGATAATGGCATCTCTCAACTACCACGATATTCAGTTGGTGCTGCTCCATAAACAAAATCGCTTAAATTTTTCTGACAATCTTATAAAGGTCGGTCTGTTTGCCCGTCTCAATAGAACCCTAACCGAGATGGGA
>JADFZS010000316.1 GCA_015232405.1 Magnetococcales bacterium
GACTTTGATCTGTTATGCCAGATGAATCAATAGGTTGCGTCAGGTGCGTGCTGACAACTGCTGTTTCTAGGTTTAACAAATGGGATAAATCTGGTAGATGATATACTGATGAGATCAAAATTAATTTTCGGGGATATTGATGAGCCAGCTAAAGATTAAAGGCAACTTGGTTTTATTGTGCTCATTGGCACTTCTTATCCTCAGTGGTTGTGCGTCTCCCTTAAGAAACATCAATAATGCCTGTGATATTTTTGATGATAAAAGTGGCTGGTATGACAGCACGCGGCGGGTAGAGAAAAAATGGAAGATCCCCATCCATGTACAGTTGGCAATAATCCACCAGGAATCAAAATTCAAGCACGACGCAAAACCCCCAAGAAAAATTCTCTTCTGGTTTATTCCCGGCCCGCGGAAATCCACCGCCTTTGGTTATGCCCAGGTTTTAGATGGCACTTGGGAGTGGTACAAAAATAGTACGGGCAATAGTGGTGCTGATAGAGATGACTTTGATGATGCTGTAGATTTTATTGGCTGGTATACCAATATAAGCCACAAAAAATTGGGAATCTCCCGTTGGGATGCTGAGAAGCAATATCTTGCCTATCATGAGGGTCACACAGGCTACAGAAAGAAAACCTACCGCAAGAAAAAGTGGCTCATGCAGGTGGCTAAAAAGGTCAAGCGCAACGCCTCTCGCTATAACTCCCAGCTAAAAAAATGTCGCAGTCGTTTTGAAAATAGCTGGAGCTTATGGCCGTTTTGATGGATATGAAACTGTTTTATTGATGGTGGAGAGAGAAGAGATGAAGTTTTGGACCAACGATAAGCCGTGCACAGAGGGGGGGGGGAGGCTCAGCCTAACGTTGGTCCATGACAAAAGAGCTTGCGCCCGTTCGCCAATCTTTTAAATACATCGTTGCAATACAACAATGCAAAAGGTCTTTGTAACTACATATTAACTTAGTGTTAACAATTTTTTAAACAATAGACTAATTTTCTCATGAATACAATGGTTTTTTTATATATCGTATATAATTCAACATACAACATAAAAAGTACTTATTAATCAGAAGGATAGCACCTGTTATGAGTGATCAATTTGAGCATAAAAAGAAAAAAGACAAAAAAAATAAACAAGTTTTAGATTCTGAAAATCTAGAAAATCCTGAAAACCCAGCTAACCCATACCTAACAGGTCAGGAAGAAAACAGAAAAAAAATTGAGGCTCTTGAAGAACAGGTAAAAATTCTTGAATCTAGATTCCGCCTTTTAGAAGATCTTGTCCCCCAAGAACTACGCAACCTCTCTGAACAGGTGACAAATCTGGGCAAATTTGTCGGTTATGATAAAGGGGAGAGGAGTTGAGAGTAGCAGTAAGGGTTAAAAAGTTTTAATCGACCCTTAGACTATTGGGGCAACGCCCCAATAGTTAGAGATTATTTTTTAACAGCAATACTTAAATAGGGTTGGCGACATTGTGAAATGAGTGTTCAACACTAAATTTTTCAGCAAGATGCTCCCCTAACGCTTTTACACCAAAAATCTCGGTACGGTGGTGTCCGGCAGCTATAAAGTTGATCTTCTCCTCTTTGGCAAAATGGTAGACAAATTCAGCAGCTTCACCAGTTATAAATAGATCCGCCCCCTCCTCTTTGGCTTCACGAATCAACTCTGGTGCACCACCACTACACACCGCTACTTTCTTGATTTTTTTTGCTCCAAAGTCCAAAACCAAGGGGGACCCGGCAAAACATTTTTTCACCTTTTTTGCAAAATCCACCATGGTGACGGCAGATGATGTGTTGCCACAAAATGATATTGTCCCCCCCTTATAGCGTCCAAAAGGGTCGGACTTTTCAAGACCAAGCTTGCTGATAATCTGTGCGTTGTTACCAAAAACCGGATGGGCATCTAAAGGTAGATGAAAGGCCATCAAATTTAAATCGTTGTTTAAAAGCAGCTGCAACCTTTTTTTATAACTACCGCTAACCACTCGGGAATCTCTATCCCAAAGAATACCATGATGCACCAAAAGCAGGTCGGCCTTCCAGGCAATTGCTGCCTTCATCAGCTCCTGGCTTGCTGTGACACCTGTCATGATTCGCTGGATTTGCCTACGCCCTGAAACTTGGATACCGTTGGGACAATAGTCGAAAAATCCATCAACATTTAGCTCTTTATGGAGATATTTTTCCAAGGCTTTTATGGTAGTAGCCACTCTTTATTCCTCTTATGATTGGTTTTAATTTGTTTTTATTATATTTTCTGGCAGAAAAACTATTTAATATCCATTATCGACTTTTCCCCAAGATCCGACAAAAGGTGGTTTACGACCCACTAGCCCCTCTAATAGAATCAGTTCAGCATCTTTATGATTTACCATGGGAGCTTCTTGAATTCTGCCGGAATCTGCATAGATAATTCTCGGGGAATCATGATGTACGGTTTTTATCTCTTCTCTTGTTTTTGCCCCATCTAAAGCCTCAATAGATACAGATCCATAACATGTGCAGATATAGCTCTTTTGGGCAGAGGCCTCGATATAGACACCAGTACCCCGAACACCAACCACCGCAGTGGGTGTTCGCAATCTACGGATACCGGGGGCAAAGACCGACATTAAAGCACCAGAGTGTATTTGAAAACCTGATATCTGGGGGTTGCTACTATTTTTACTTGGGCTGCTTATTTGGGGTTTTAACGTTATACGACTGTTTTTACGTAATAAAAAGGCATCTTTACCTACCACAAACACGGCAACCCCACTATCACCAGTTGTAACAGTAGCGTCTGTTGCAACCAAATTAGCAGTAGTAACTGCTTTGTCATTAACAAAAACATCACCAGAAACCCTCTTGATACCAGAGGTAACAGAGTTGGCAGCACAGCCAGATAGAGCAGCTGAAATCAGACCACTACCGCCCATTGCCAAAAAAGCTCGCAACAAACCTCGGCGTTCAACCAAGAAAAAAGAGTCCACAACCACCCCCAAAAGTTGTTTAAATTTGATAATTAAACAGTGTAGCAATTTGTAGCATGTTTTTAATAGAGTATAATTTAATAATAATCGTCGGGATAAATTAGATTATGTTTTTATAGATAATTTACATGATTACCCACAATAATCTTGATGAAACCCCAGTACATTCAGATAGCAATAAAAGACAATACTCACAACTTTAACAGCCATATCTACAATTAACGAAAATTTGTCGAATTTTCCTTTGCAAACAATATCTTTAGAGGATAATAGCCAGTTAACACAGGTTATAATTAGCAAATTTGTAAACTTT
>JADFZS010000317.1 GCA_015232405.1 Magnetococcales bacterium
ATAATTTGACGCTCAATCTGCTCATCTTGACTATAAGCACTAAGTTTAACTGCTATTGGTATAGCAACAACATTCGCAATAATAGAGCCATAAAGAGTGGTCAGCAAAGCAACAGCCATAGCAGGACCAATGGATGAAGGGTCTTCCATGGCTGCCAACATCTGCACCAGACCAACCAAGGTTCCAATCATACCAAATGCAGGTGCGGTCTCACCAACACCATCCCAGATATCTGATCCCCTTTTATGACGTGTAGCTAGATATTCAAGATCTTTGGAAAGCACGCTCTCCAAAAACTCAGGGTCAGCTCCATCCACACAGTGGTTGATAGCTCCCTGAAGAAAAGCGTTTTCAGATTTAACTTTTTCAAGTGCCAAAATTCCATCTTTACGTGCAATATTAGCCATATCAACAAGAGTGCTGATTGTTGATTCTGGATCAGCTTTAGAAACGTTAATAGACTTCATAAGGATGCCTATCGACGCAAACACCTCATCCATTCGGTGTTTGATAAACATAGCAGCAATAGTTCCTCCGACAACGATCAGAAGACTCGGTACATTGACGAACATGGCTATTGTACCGCCCATCAACATGGCCATAAAAATCAATGCAAACCCTAAGACCACTCCGATAACTGTTGCTATATCCATGCTTCATTTCCTATATTATTTATTCCAACTCTTCTCTTAAGTCGGAGATTATAGCCACCAACAAAGACAAGTTGGAGAACTTACTACTGAGATTGCTTCACAAGTTATAAGCGAAATTCGGGCCAACTTTGACAAATCCTGGAATTTTACACAAACCAAACTGTTAACCGCCTTGTAAATGAACGTTTCAATAGCTGGTTGAAGATAAAATCATATACCAACTTACAATAACTGGTCAAACCGGACTACAAAAAAAATACCAAATAGTTAATCATAAAATAAGCGAGCAAAACCCAGCAAGCAAAACAGACAACTATGCAAAAAGTTCTCTTATTTTTTTAATACTTGGTGCTGTTACCACCCCTTTTTCAGTAGCTATAGCTGTCACCAACTCAGCAGGAGTGATGTCAAATGCTGGATTTCTAACCCCTACCCCTTCAGGTGCAGACCGTTTTCCCAAGCAGTGAGTCACCTCATCTGAAGGTCTCTCTTCAATGGGAATCCCTGCACCATCGGGAGTATTCAAATCAATTGTTGATAGTGGACCAGCAACAATAAAAGGGATATCATGCCGTTTGGCCAGCACCGCTAATGTGTATGTACCAATCTTGTTGGCTACATCCCCATTTGCAGCAATTCTATCGGTCCCTACAACCACGACATCAATCAAGCCCAGGCTCATGATATGCCCAGCCATGCCGTCAGTTAACAGGGTCGTGTCAATATCATCCTTAAGCAACTCCCAGGCAGTTAGCCTGGCCCCTTGAAGATAAGGTCGGGTCTCGTTGGCATATACTTTAATGTTTTTAAGCAGATCCCTAGCTGCCCTGACAACACCAAGAGCTGTTCCATAACCTGCTGTAGCCAAGGCTCCAGCATTGCAGTGGGTCATTATAGCAAGAGGCCGCCCCTCTGGTCGTGGCAATATTTCCGCACCAAGGCGGCCCATTGTTTTACAAGATTCAATATCTTCCAGGCGAATGTTCTCAGCCTCTTGCAGTAACCGTTCTGGAACCTCGTCTTTAGGTGTGGAGTCAAGAAGAGGCTGCATACGGTCCAAAGCCCATGTCAGGTTTACCGCAGTTGGACGGCTCTCTCGAAGAATCTGCAGCCCAGGAGCCATAGCTTCAGACCAAGAGCCAGAGAAACCCTGCTTTGCCAACCGTTGTGCTTCAACGGCTACACCAAAAGCAGTTGCACAACCTATTGCTGGAGCGCCTCTCACAACCATTGACCGTATGGCATCAGCAACCTCTTGAGCAGAAGAGAACTCCAAATAGACCTCCTCGTGTGGCAGCAGACGCTGATCCAACATACAGACTCGGCCATTTTTCCAGACAGCAACATCAAAAATACTCATTAATTTTACCTTCAAAAGCTAGAAACAATAGTGATCACTCTTTGGTGAACACCAGGGTTACCCACTCTCCCATAGGGAGTGCATCAATTATTAAAAGCCCACATTTTTTATAGGCAGCAATAACATCATCAGCTTGCTCATCCAATATCCCAGAGAGGATCAAACTTCCACCTGAGGCCAAAACCTCAACAAGAGACCACCTGATATCGATCAGCACTTCAGCCAATATATTAGCGACAATTGTAGCAAAAAGTCCTGACGGAGGCCTTTCTGACAGTATAACACTGATATTACTATCAGCTCTGTTGATTTGACAATTTTTTATAGCTGTTTCAACAGCAATAGGGTCATTATCTACCGCCGTTACTCGCTTCGCACCAAGAAGCACAGCTCCAATAGCCAAAACTCCAGACCCAGTACCCATGTCTAAAACATGACCAAGATCTCTCTGGCTAGCAATTTTCTCAAAAGCCTCAAGACAACCTCTAGTAGTCTCGTGGGAGCCACTACCAAAAGCCATTTCCGGGTCCATACGAATAATTTGCCTAGAAGTTCCTGGCTCAGCTTCCAACCAGCTTGGTAGAATCAACAACCTCTGCCCTGTAGGAATTGGTTTTGCGTACTCTTTCCAAGCATTAGCCCAATTTTTATCCTCAACAACGAACCAATCAATTGAAACAGCAGATATTTCCATATTATTAGCAGCTAATATAAGGGAAATTCCAATGGCAATCTCGTCTTTATCATGCTCATAAAAGTACCCTTTAACAATGGGTTGCCCTTTCCCTTCAGAGATATCAACAACAGTCCCCATAGAACCTTGAGCAAGCAAAAACTCGCTAACAGCATCCTCAATACCTGCATTTACATGGAGATGAATTTCAGAAATCATAGCATTATTTTTTTCTAGATCATTGACAGGATACTAAACGAACAGTATAAGCAATCCCACCTCAGAAATGACAGTTTTAAAATTTTAAGTCAAAAGACGAGGTAAAGCCCAGGTAGCTCAGTCGGTAGAGCAGGGGACTGAAAATCCCCGTGTCCGCAGTTCGATTCTGCGAGGCGCCACACTCTAAAAGGTGAAGGGTGTAAGACAGATAGTTAAGGGAAAAGAACCTGAACTATTCACCCTGCGCCCTTCACCTTTTCTATTTCTCCACTTAACTTTTCTTCCGAAACAGCTCCAA
>JADFZS010000318.1 GCA_015232405.1 Magnetococcales bacterium
AAAGCAAAGCTCTAACGTTCATAAGGTAACCTTAGGAAAATATGGTCAATCAAATGCGAAGATTACCAAATCTTACACAAAACATTGCCCCATAACAACTTGTCGATAGCAAGAATAAGAGCCGGCGGCAAAGAGGGCCACCACACAGAAAGCAGCACAGGAGGTCAAAGCACCAACGGCCAGCAAATGAAAAAAGCAGAAAAGCTGCGATGGCAGCAAGAAGGGGCCGGATAGACACTTAAAACCGGCTTCCAAAACCTAATCAACGTATTCCCTAATCCCGAGATTGGTCAGAAAGCCACCAAAGGCAGCGGTACCTGTCCAAATTGAATATTGTAAACATCTGGCAATAGGGAGCGAGGCCATGTATATGGTCGCAACAATTACTTTTGTGTCCAATGCAGATTTATTCCTTGCTCGGCATGGTGGACCATATATGACTCTAACAGGTAAATTCTACCAAGGAAATATCATCTGCTAAACTCCCGCTTTGATGATAGCCTTGTATAGCCTCAATTATAAAATCCAGTGGTCTCTCTTTCAAAAGAGTTTGTTCTATAAGTTGCACAAAACGTTCTTCTCCAAACATTTCTCCATTGGGGTTGGTGGTCTCTTCCAAACCGTCTGTACACATGACAACCCGATCATTTTTTTGAACTGACAAGGTTGTACTTTTATCATCCGGGATATCCATCAACCCCCTGGGCGCGAAGTTTGACTGCTCTTTATGGATGACCTTGCCGTCACGAAGAATCAATATGCTAGTCATCCCGGCATTAAACATGGTGAGTTGCATTTTTTCCGCGTCCAGTTCGATACAACTGCAGGCCATGAACATTTCGACTGGTAGGGCATGGAGTAAACGTTTATTGAGTGTCTTAAACATTACTTCTATAGAAACTCCTGTTCTGGTTTCGGAATAGAATATTTCCGAAACTAAAGGGCCTCCGATTGCTGCCGTCAATCCATGACCGGTAAAATCACCCAGCATTACTCGTCTGGCTCCATTGGGGCAGGACGCGGCACAAACTATATCACCAGTTGTTTTGTCGACTGGTTTTTCAAGAATCCTCAAATAACTGGTATCTAGTAGGGGTGATTGTTGAATTTTCGAGACCACGGTTTCAATAAAATCCCGCTCTTCAACAAGGACTGCGTTAAGCTTGTCCAGTTCTTTATACGCCTCACTTAGCCGTCGGTTTGCATTCCTCAATTTCAAGTGTGTTTTAACTCGCTCCAGAACAATAGGAAGGCTAATGGGCTTGGTTATGTAATCTACCGCTCCGATGGCAAGCCCTCTGGTTTCATCTTCCACCTCCGCCTTGGCGGTGAGAAATATTACCGGAATACCACGCGTTGCTTCTTCAGATTTGAGTTGTCTACAAACCTCGTAGCCATCCATTTCTGGCATCATGATATCAAGAAGAATCAGGTCGGGAGATGGAGTTGCCGCAGCCAACTTCAATGCTTTGAAGCCATTGGTGGCGATCTTTGTCTTATAATTATCTGATAGAAGTTCGGTCAGTATATCAATATTGGCCGGGGTATCATCTACGATCAGAATTGTTCCACTATCGTCCATATCATTATCACTTGATATCAAGTTTATTAAAATTGTTGATGCAGAAAATTTATTAACTATCCAAGGTTCCTGCACTTAAACGTCAATTATTCCAGGCAGTACCTTTTGTAGAAACTTATTCGAATTTGAATTTTTTGTGAAGTTGAGCTAGCTTCAATAACCTCTCGACCTTTGGGCGTGTATTTATCAAAGTGATATCGGTGCTATCGCCACCTACAAATTGATGGAAAAACATGAGACCACCAACGGCTGCACTGGTAATTTTATCTACCATTTGAAGATCTAAAACATATCTTTCGGCTTTCTCTTCCGCTTGAAAGCTATGTTTGAATAGTTTAACCAAGCCATAGTCGAATTCACCAGTAAGTTTGAAGAAAAGAACATTTCCTTCCCGGGAAACAGTCACAGGGTCTTGGTCCGTGGCATTGTCTCCTTCCTGGGAAACAGTCACAGGGTCTTGGTTCATGGCATTACCTCCTTTATGTTAGGGTTTAAAGACAATCATTAAATGTGCTCAAAATGTAGTTCATCACTTTTTAAGAAGTTGAATCAGTAAAGAGTGTAGCCAGAACCTTATTTCCGCTTCCCAGGTATTGCAGTTTATCAAAACTTAGCAGATTGGCCATGGCTATACCGCGACCATGGGAGTCAAAAGCACGTTCTGGGTCTATTTGCATGTATGTTTCCCAATCAAACCCTTTTCCCTGATCCTGAATCAGGAAACTAATCTTTTCAGCATCACGTTTGAACAGGATCGTCGCACTTTTCTCTCTAAACTCAGGGATGGTCAAACGACGCTCAATTTCCCGAGTCCACTGCCTCTCCATGTCCAATCTACTCTTATCCTCGTAGCTGAGTCCAAGATTTCCATGTTCTACCGCATTGATCATCAATTCTGTTAATCCAATCACGACATTTTCTGAAGCCGGGCAGACTTTTGCCAGAAATACTGCGAGATCATGGACTTCATCCAGGGTACGGAAACGAAACTGACACATCTCCAACATTCCGAGAGTGCTAGTGGTTTTCCTTACCTCTTTCTGCAATAATTGACGAGTTGTGTATTCTGCCAACGCTGAAGCGATAACGGCTAACATGGCAGGAGGGTCTATGGGCTTGGTTAAATAATAATAAGCTCCGAGTTGCAACCCCTTGGCAATGTCCTCCTTATCTGTTTTCGCCGTAACGAAGACAACAGGTATGTCTCGTGTTCGTTTATCGGCCTTAAGACTGTCACACACATCAAAACCATCCATCTCTGGCATCATGATGTCCAGCAGAATCAGGTCGGGAGGTGGATTGGCTGCAGCCAGCTTCAATGTTTTGGTGCCATTGGTGGCGACCTTGGTCTGATAACGATCATCAAGAAGATCGGTGAACTGTTCGATGATGGCTGGTGAATCGTCGACTATCAGTATGGTTTGTTTTTTGATCATGCAATGATTTCTCCATCAGAATTACAATATTTCCTCAAGAATGATCTTGGCCTGCTCAAAATCAAAATTCATCAAGGCATCCTCCAGCCTGCCAAGCTGCTCGGTGGGCAGCGCTTTCTCCAGTTCACTACGAACCTTCCTGAA
>JADFZS010000319.1 GCA_015232405.1 Magnetococcales bacterium
TTGGCTAAAAAATAGTGTTATACCTATCATAAGCACTGTTATTGCGCACAACTGCCGAATCTAGGTTTAAAGTTTGAGGTTTGATCTCAATACATGGAACAAAAAACCACACCTATCCCGGCTTTCTCTCCTAATCCAACTATATCTAAAAAACAGATTGCTTGGATTGGTACAGTAGTTCTAGTGGCAATTCACCTTTTTTTTCTCATGTGGGCCGGGCCGAAATATCAAAACAGTGATGACTCCATCTACTCCAGAATAGCCCATGAAATTGTCGATGGCAGATATAAATATGATCCTATGGGTAATCCGGGGTTTCAAAACCGTTATGGTGTAACTGTACCAACAGCGTTGGGTTATAAACTGTTTGGTATCAACCGTTATTCGTTGGTTTTGTGGTCTTGGCTATGTTCAATATTAACCCTGACTCTATTATTTAATTTTGTTTTAAAACGTTACGGTCTACCAGCAGGGTTTATCTCCGGTTTAATTTTTGCGACCAACACCAAGCAAATTGGTACGGCACTGATGCTTAGTGTCGATGTCATATTATCTTTTTTCATGTTTTTATCTGCGGTTATTCTCTACGAGGCCCGGCAACCTGAGGCTAGGGGGAGAGAGAGATTTTTTGCCATCGCCTTTGTCGCCACTCTCATGATGGCTACCTTAAGTAAATTGCTGGTTATAAGTATTTTTCCCGCCTTTGCAATTTTAATGGCTGTGGATTTAAAAAACCAAAAACATAAAACACTCTGGATTAATATTGTCGCCATTGGTTTATTATTTGGTGGGGCATATCTAATCTGGATGCATATCTATACTGGCAGCTATATGTCACGGTTTGCAGGAACATTAAATGTTTTTCAATCTTTGGACTCCATGCAAATCAAAAACTATAACGAGATGATGAACAACCTGCCTGCCCGACTCACCTATAAACCAATTCTAGTGATTTTATCGATTCCCGGGCTGCTAATTCCTTTTGCTTTGGCCTTGGCAGCTCTGTTTCAAACGGGTACAAAGGATTTAGACCATAAGCAACCTGTTGCTGGGCAAGGGGTATCTAATTTAAAGAATACTGGTTATTGGTGGCTGTTGATATTCAGTGCAATGTTTTACATCTGGTTTATACCGGGATCTTTTAATCCATTTATACCCATTATTTTGATACCAAGATATTTCCTGCCCCTTATCCCTTTTCTGGCTCTGCTAGCTGGGGTAGCACTGGCATCAATATATAGCAGTAACCTATGGGCTGCTAAAAGCAGACAATATTTTTGGTGGTTGGGTTTTATATATCTAGTTCTATTTCCTCTATTAAATACCTTGGGATATTTTAAGCTGGGGGTAGTTATTGTTACAGCACCTGTACTGTTCGCCCTTGTTTGGGACAGGGCAACCTTTATATCCCGCCCTATTTCCTCACTGCGTACACCATTGATAACAGTATTGTCTATTTTGGTTTTTTCACTGCTGCCAGCCCACTTTATCATCAACAATGTAATAGGGGAAAAGCCGTGGCAAAAAGTAGAAAGAGAGAGTATTCAACGCTATTTTGTTGAAGATAAAGAGCCAAAAGTGGTTTACAGCAATAAAAGAGGGCTTATCTCCATTAACTTTTTTAGGGGTTATGAGAAATCCAAAGATGTACAGTTGGTAAATTGGCAGGCAGTTAAAGATAAAAAATATGCTGCTGGTACAAAGCACTATATATACATCAATAAAAATGTAGTTGAAGGTTTAAAGATAACATACAGTCGCAAACCTCCAACGTTTGTTTATAACCCTCCTGCAAATTGGCAGCTGGTTGTAGAGGAACAGGGGGTAGCTATCTATAAATCGGATGATATACCAGAGTTTGTTTTTTAAATATCTGAATTTATTTGGCTATATTTAATATAGTTTTGTCGATGCTGTCAGGTACGGGCGAGGTTTCTTGATATAAAATTAACCATAAAAGCTGGCAGACAGCGGACCAGTAATCTGCGTAGTTTATAATATGGAGGTGCTGGGTCTATTACTGGTTGGGAGGGGGCAACCTTGTGTTGTAAAACCTCTTGGGGCAGTCGGTTGATTTGGGACCTGTGGACAAAAAACATGGTGTTATAGCGATACCAGGGTTTAACTTCCAATTTGTCAGCAAGGGCAGGTCTTATACAGTCAAATAGTTGATAATCCCGTTTGGCAAACAGATCTCGCCAGTAGCTAAAGGGTTTTTCATTTATATGGTACTCACCACCCTGACCAGGGGGAGAGGCGGAGAAGAGAACGGCATCACTGTGGTTGGTCAGGGTATCAATAAGCTGTTGGGCGTTTTGTGGTTGTATATGTTCAGCAACCTCAAGGCATTGGACGATATCAAAGCGTTTACCCAGATTTTGGGGTTGGTTTAAATCTCCCTCAATAAAATACTCTTTTTTGATGTTTAGTTTTTCAAGGTCAACATAATCTCCATCTACTCCGGTAATGGTAAGTCCATGTTCTTCCCAGACCACCAACCAGTCCCCCATGGCACAGCCAAAATCAACAACTGTTTTAGCAGGCCAGATAGAAAGCACCAACGGAACCACAACACGCGCCGATTGTTGATTGGCGTTGGCCCACTTCATAAAGGCTTTATCATAAACATAACCTTTATTCTGTTTTTCATTAGCTGTGTGGCTCAAATATCAAGTTCCTTTTATAGTGATTTCAAATCAAAAATATACAGTCAAAAGCAAAACCTTGGGAGGCCTTGCAGGCAATGTCATTAACTTAAGCCCCTACCAGCCTCGTTTATAAGTTGGGTTAACTCGTATCCCAGCTCTTTGTTTATGTTTTCGTTCAAAATTTCTTTCTAATCGAATAGGGCTTATATTATCAGCCATCGATCCAATTAGTCGTCTAATCCATAGAGCAGGATCTTTTCCATTAAGGATATGGATCATTGTATCCTTCATCCTCGATAAAGCCTGCGCTCGGTTGACTTGGTATCTGTGTTTACGATTTTTTGTTCTCTCATCTACCCGAACTTGTGCAACAGCCATTTGCATTGAAGTCAGGTTTAGAGTCAACAATTTTGCATGAAGATCTTGAAAAACTGTAACTAATTTTT
>JADFZS010000031.1 GCA_015232405.1 Magnetococcales bacterium
CTGGCAAGTGGAGCTATTTTTTAAATGGATCAAACAGCACCTCAGGATCAAATCATTTTTCGGAACGTCAGAAAATGCTGTCAAAACCCAAATCTGGATCGCAATTTCGGTCTACGTGCTCGTGGCAATCATTAAAAAGCGACTGAAGATGAAAGCAAGCCTCTACACAATTCTACAGATTTTCAGTGTCACGATTTTTGAAAAAGTATCATTTTTTCAAGCAGTTGAAAATCCAGAGTTGGTTGTTAACCAAAACAACCACCATAACCAGTTGAAATTATTCGATTAACAACCGGACACTACTGAGCTTGAAACTATCCCATAACGCTGTGGTTCGCTAAAATTGCAATATAGGTTGCGGTTGAAAAATTACAGTTGTAAAATGTATTGTGTGTTCAGATACTGTTTTACTCTCTATTACTCAATTAAAAGATGATCCTGACTTTTTGTCTGTTTGTATTTATTGTAAACACAAGAAGTTAAGGTTTTTTTTTAATTTCTCAAGGAAGCATTAAACTATGTTGGCTCGTATTAACACCATTGCTCTGGAAGGGGTGGTGGGGGTTCCTGTTGAGGTTGAGGTTGATTTGAGTCGTGGTTTGCCAGCCTTGAATATCGTTGGTCTTCCTGAGGCGACGGTGCGTGAGGCCAAAGACCGGGTGCGAGCTGCTATTTTAAACTCTGGTTTTAAAATCCCCTCCCGGCGCATCACTATCAATCTCGCCCCTGCCCATCTACCAAAAGTTGGTTCGTCATATGATCTCCCCATGGCATTGGGTCTTTTAGTTGCTATGGGTAAACTGTCGCAGCAGGTTGTGGATAGCAGGGTGGTTATGGGGGAGCTATCTTTAGATGGTCGTTTACGTCCTATCACTGGCGCACTTCCTGCGGCCCTCTACGCCAAGCGTGATGGTTTTAAAGAGTTGGTGGTCCCCAAAGAGAATGGTGTAGAGGCAGCCTTGATTGAGGAGTTGCAGGTGGTAGCTCCTGCAACATTTTTAGAGCTGATTCGCCATCTGCTAGGGGAGGAGCCTATCACACCTGTTGTGACAACCGGGCTGCAAGATTGGGTTGGTGAAGAGAACCGCCTTGTTAGGGATATGGCTGATGTTAAAGGTCAAGAACATGCCAAGCACTCTTTAGAGGTTGTTGCTGCTGGTGGTCATAATTTAATCATGAGTGGACCTCCGGGATCTGGCAAAACCTTGTTGGCCCGTTGTCTGCCGGGGCTGCTGCCGGATATGTCTCTTGATGAAGCGTTGGAGGTAACAGCGATCCACTCGGTGGCAGGCAAGCTACATCCTGGTCAGCCTATTGTGGGAGTTCGACCTTTCCGCTCTCCCCACCACAACTCATCCCAAGGGGCTTTGGTTGGGGGTGGCAGCATTCCTAAACCGGGAGAGGTGAGCTTGGCCCATAGAGGGGTGCTGTTTCTTGATGAAATTCCTGAATTTGGCCGCAGTACTCTTGAGGTACTGCGGGAACCTCTGGAGGCAGGAGAGGTGAACATCTCCCGTGCTGCTCGTTCTGCCAATTTTCCTGCTGATTTTCAACTTGTGGCAGCTTTTAATCCCTGTCCATGTGGTCATTATGGTAGCCCCTACCGGGAGTGTCGATGTAGCAGGGTACGTATCGAACAATACCGGGCCAGACTCTCCGGCCCATTAATGGACCGTATTGACCTCCATGTGGAGGTTCCGCCTGTACCCCATGAGACACTAATAGAGTTACCAACTGGCGAACCCTCTGCCGACATAAAACAGCGAGTTGTCTTGGCTAGAGAACGACAATATGCCCGTAATGGACCGGGAATATTAAACTCTACTTTGGATGGTAAAATATTGGAAAAACATGCGGTACTGGATAAAGAGAGCCAAAATCTTTTGTTAAACGCGGGAAGGAAACTCTCTTTTTCTGCTCGTACCCACAACCGATTGCGCCGTGTAGCCCGTACAATCGCCGACCTTGCCAACGCCACAAATATCGGAGTTGATCATATTTCCCAGGCTATACAATATCGGGTAGGTGGTAGCTATCATAAAGATTGATGGTCTGTACTACCAGGGGTCTATCTGTTTCTCTCTTTTTAAATCGCCTAACACTCCCTTGAGTCGCAACAGATCACCATCTAGGGCAGGTTGACCATGCCACCATTGATGGTCTGGTGATTGGTGAAATATACCTAGGCGAATGTTTTGCAGATGTTTTTTCTTCATGGCTGTTAAAAGAGAGTCGGCTTTGTTGATATCTCTCTTTCTGCCAAGTTGTTCAATTTTTTTTGCTACTTCTGCCCCTTCCCGATATTTCATGCGTCCTATAGCAACCATCGCCTCTCCACTTTTAAACCAAGTGGCTGCAAAACGGGGAGAGTGACAGTCGTAACAAGGAGATATACGCCTCTCCATAGCTGATTCTGACTCAACAATGGTTGGCTCTATGCCTGGGTCCAGCTCTGTTTTTTTACCACCCATCGTGTGATCACCATCATGGAGATGGCAATAGGCACAAGTTGGTGATCTGTAATTGCCATCTGCCAAAGGTTGTGACCAATCCCATTGGCGAGCCTCTATTTTGGAGATTATCCCATGTTTTGATAGTTCGTAGCTTTTAATGGCCTCTTTGTTAAAGCTGCCATGACATCTGATGCAGGTAGAGTTCTGGCGAGAGGAGGGGCTGTTACCATGTTTATTGCTGTGACAGTCATGGCATCCGACTGCTGGTTTTACATTAGCATGGCTGCTTTTGTGCCAATCTTCCACTAGCTGGGGGTGGGATACTTTATGACAGGCTACACACTGTTGCTGGGTAAACGGTCCCGGCTCTATATCGTCAGCCCATAAAGTGTTAATCATCATAGCAAACGCTATTAGTATATTTACAAAAAGTAGAGAGGGGCCCATCAATTGTTATCCTTATTAAAACGGGTATACTCCCCCTTCAACCATATAGGGCTGGGGTCTGCTGGTGTTAAACCTGATTTGTTTTCCTGGTTGTGCAGTTTGCGTATCTCTTGGGCTCTCTTATTGATATTTTGCAAAGCCTTGTCCATCTTTTTATGGCCTTGTTTGCTCATGTCGGCTGCACCATGGGCGGCCCCTTTATAAGCGTGGAGATTATCAAAATACCACATCTCAAAATAGTCACGTTCCAAAGGAGAAACATTGTATAGTGCAGATGCCTGGCCCTCATAGAAACCTATACGCTCTTTGGCCCAGGATTTTTTAATCCAATCCATAGGGTAGTCAGGACGTTGTTGTGCAGATGGATAGATAAGATCATCACTCCTCAAATCTTTTAAAACTCTCTCTGCCTTGTAGAGCTTTTCCCAAGCTTTTTGCCGCTCTTGGTCTAGCCCCTTAAGCCATGCTTGGGCTTTGTCTGTTGGGTGGCAATCGTTACAAACCGCCAGCCACCGTTTACGTTTTATGCGGTTCTCTCCTGTGGCTGGGTTTACCTCCCGGATACCAAATTTATGGATACTCTTGTCTGCTACCTGATGTTTGCCATTTCGCATATGACAGTATGCACATGTTGGAGCTTTATAGTTGCCTTTTGTCAGGGGTTTGGAAAAATCCCAGCTCTCACCTTGAGCAAGATAAAGTTTGCCGTGGGCTGAAGCAAAATAGGCTTCATCATCAGGATGGGGTGGTCCACTATGACAGGTGATGCAAGCTTCGGGACGGCGGGCCTCCGCAGCACTAAAGCGGTGACGAGTGTGGCAGGAGTCACATTTTGTCGCTACCGAGTGACACTGCAAACATGAGAGCACCTCTGCTTTGGGTTTATCGACAAAATGGGGTGCATCAACCGCCCGTTCCATAGCTAATGCATGGCTGGGAAAGCCAAAACGTCGTTCATCCAAAAAGCTGTTATGTTGGCTTTTGTGACAGCTGCCACAGGTGGTTGGAGTGGGGAAAATCAATGTTTGGTGGTCACTGCCGTGGCAGCTATCGCAACCAACAGGACCGCCTTTTTTTGGTGTGGCGTGTCTGCTTTTTTGCCAATCTTTTACAATGCCGGGGGTTGTGCCTGTGTGGCACTCGATACATTCAATGTTGGTGAAGTTTCCTTCTACCAGCTTTTTTTGTGGGGTGTGATAGTTTTCCGGGTCCCAATATTCATGCATGGGATCAGGTTGCCATTTATCTCCATAGAGGCCCACCCCTTTTTGAGGCTCTTTTGCTTGAGCAGAGGCTCCAGTGATTGTTATGAGCAGTGCTATCAGGGTAATGGTGGTGTGCCAAATCCGCATAATGTTCCCAGACTTGCTACTAGTTCCCACGGCATACCAACCAAGCTGGCATAGTACCATGCACCACCCAGGGCGGTGGTTAAAAATATAAAAACAACAGCTGCCCTGATACGTACAGGTCTTTGTCCCCAGTCTGCCAAACTTCGCAGCCATTTTCGGTCTTGATGAAGTTTGGGATATAGAGTATTTCGCACATCTTTAAAAGCCAGGCTTCCTCCAGGACATTCACTGATACACCTACCGCAGCCCATGCAGTCCACCCGGTTTACCTGATTAAACTTTTTACCATCTCGCACCACAGGTATACCCATGTCACACACTTTTTCGCACAGGCCACAATCTATACAGCTATCTTTGTTATAGCTGATACTAAAAAACCCCACCCGATTTAGCAGTCCAAAAGTAGCACCAAAAGGGCAGAGATAACGGCAATAGGCTCTATTACCAGTTAAAGGTGATAAAAACATGGAGAGAAAATAGGGTAGGACGACGATCATGGCAAAAAAACCGAGAAAACTTGCCGACCAGCTATTAAGGGGGTTCATCACTGCATATCCTGCACCTAGATACAGAACAAAAAACAGCCATTTACTATGGCGTAGTCTCCAGGCCCAATCACCACGCAATGTTTTGTGGCGAAAGGGAAATCCAACTGTCTCTCTTATGGCAACACAGGGACAGTTCCAGCCGCAAATTACCCTTCTGCCGAACAGTAGCACCACAAGCAAAACAAGAAAAAATGTCAATGTACCCGGCGTATGCAAAGAGGGAAACAGGGGCTGGGTTCCCAAAAACCCGATATACGGTTCCACAAAAGGAAAAAGCCAAGGTATCAACCACCAGAGTACAGCAACAAATGCTGTAAGAAAGATTAATCGTTTTTTTGTGTAGGGGTTTTTTTCTGCTTTGATACGCCATAAGCCAAAGGCGATGATAATTACATATTCCGTGTAGCGGTTGAGCCAAATCGGGCTGTCAAATTTAAACAGCCAACTTTCATTCAACCAGCCAAGAAAGGCCCAGCCAAAGGCAGCTAACGATAACAATTGAACCCATAGAGGATAGCGCGCACCCAGAGAGCGCTGTTTTGTCGGAGGACTATCTTTAGTCAACCATATTTTTCTTCTATTTTCTGTTTTGGTAATGGTAGAAGGCATTGTTACTTAGCTCCTGCCCCAAGTGGCATACACAACATGAATAGTATGTTATCTGCCATTATTACCACCTCCTGTTGATGGTATACTCTCCAAGGTGTTGGATAAATGGTAGCTTGAGCAGACCGGGAATGGTGCTTACCAGTTTAGGGTCTCGTAGCTCTTTGATACCGATCTCCATATTCTCATGACCTTCAATTGGCTGTGCTACATATGTTCCCATGAGGCGGTCCCACCACGGGAGATTGAAACCAAAATTGGAGTTGGCCATTGGGGCATGAACCGAATGGTGAACCCTGTGCATATCAGGTGTGACCACAAACATGCGCAGAACCCGGTCAATGTTTACAGGTATATGGATATTGCCATGGTTGAACATTGCCATGGCGTTGAGGAGTACCTCAAAAATCAAAACTGCCACCCCAGACGGTCCAAGGGCTAACACGACCCCCAGCTTGATAGCCATGGAGAGGATAATTTCAATTGGGTGAAATCTGGCTCCTGTTGTAACATCATACTCCATATCTGCATGGTGTACTCTGTGTAGTCGCCAAAGGGTGGGTACAGAGTGAAACATGACATGTTGGGAATAGATGGCAAAATCCAGCAGAACCACCCCAATTATAATCCCCAAAATGGGTGGTAGCTCAATATTGTTGAGCAGACCCCAGTTTTTAGCTTCACCAACAAGTGCCAAACCAACGGCAGCAGTAGGAAATATCAGGCGTAGCAGAATAGTGTTTAATACCACAACGCCCAAGTTTGCGCTCCAACGCAGAGTTTTGGATATGATCAATGGACGACGGGGAGCGACAACCTCCCATAAAGCCACCAGAATGAAGACTCCGAAAAAAAAGCCTAGACGAATTATCTTCTCCTGTTCAATGAGTGACTGTTCCATAGTCCACTGTCCTATAGTATCAATTTATAATATTCAATTAAAACCTTGAATACACGAAAATAGCTAAAAAGTCAATCATATATTAGAATTATTGGTTAAATAGGTGAGTGTGTGATATGTTTATTCAAACACTTTATTGAATACAGGTGGGTTATGATCTCAGAAAAAGCTGTAAAGCCCCAAATATTTGCCCAGCTATCACGTATTGGCAAAGCTGTGGCTAATGGTAATCGTCTTGAATTGCTGGAGTTTTTAGCACAGTCTGAACGTAGTGTGGAGTCCCTGGCTAAAGTAGCCAATATCACTATAGCCAACACTTCACAACATCTGCAAACACTGCGTCAATGTGGGCTTGTTACGGCCCGCAAAGATGGGCAGAAGGTCTACTACAGGCTATCAGACAGACGTGTTGTGGCCCTGTTGAGCATAATGCGTGAGTTGGCAGAGGATCATTTAGCAGATTTGGAAAAATTGATATCCATATACCTGACCAGCAGGGACGGTATGGACCCTGTTCCTGCCCAAGAGCTACTGAGATGGGCCAGAGAGGGCAGTGTTACGGTGTTGGATGTACGACCAGTGGAGGAGTATAGTGCCGGACACCTCCCTGGAGCTGTCAATATACCCCTCAAAGAGCTTGAGGCCAACCTTTCTCTACTACCACCTAGTCAAGAGATAGTTGCCTACTGTCGTGGACCATATTGTGTTTTAGCATTTGAAGCTGTTGCCAGACTCCGGGCAAAAGGATACCGGGCGAGGCGACTAGAAGACGGTCTCCCAGAGTGGCAGCTTGCCGGACTACCCACCGAAAGGGGTGTTGTTGCATAATTAGCAAAACAATGTGGTGGGATTGAGCTGATAAAAAGAGATGTATGATAGGGATGTGTGTCACGAGTGCCAACAAACAGATCTTGCCCATGGTATTGGAGTAGCAAATGCCATGGCTCACACCATACCATTTATGTTTATACTTAAATGGAAATTCATGATAGAGCTGTCTTCACAACCCAAGCAGACTTCATAAATATTGTTTAGTGACAATGAACACAATATATAGGAGTCTCTTATCTATTATATATAAATTGTGGTAAAAAATAATATAAATTTAAATATTGATGATTGTTAATTTTTTAAACTAGTCATGTATTAAAGCACAATTTAAGGGTAATAATCTGGTCTAGATTTTTAGCGGTTTTTGGCTAAAAATATGCGCTAGTTGCTCAACTACTATTATATTTTATTAGATTTCCAAAGTTTTATCAGGCTGTATGGTTTTTGCAATTTATCCCCGTTATTGCAGGAAATATACACTACAGATTTATTTCCGAAAAAAACTACTTTTCAGGTCATTGTAATGGATTTTTCAATGTTAGCAGTTCTTATGATAGCTGCTATTTTTCTCGATAAAAAGTTTTCTGAGGTGAGACGTTTTCATCCTTTAGTAGGGTTTGGAAATTTGGCAAATTGGCTGGAGTGTTTACTATATGTTGCATCAAATGATAAAAAGCGTTACACTATAATTAGGATGCGTGGGGTGGTTGCAGTTATTATCTTAGTTGTTCCGGTAATAATTCTCTGTATCTGGTTTTCAAGTAGTGGTTATTATGCCCCATTTTTCTCAGTGCTAGCGCTCTATTTTGCGTTGGGTAGTCAGAGTCTTGCTACACACGCTAATGAAGTTGTTGAAGCCATGGATATTGGGGGGCTGGAAGGGGCAAGAACGAGTGTAGCTAAGATTGTAAGCCGTGATGTTGAGGCTATGGATGAGGCGGATATTGCTCGTTCTACGATTGAATCGGTTTTAGAAAATGGCTGTGATGCAGCATTTGGAGCGTTATTTTGGTTTTTGTTGTTGGGTGCTCCCGGTGCAGTTGGTTATCGTCTGGTTAATACCCTGGATGCAATGTGGGGATATCGTAATGAACGTTACCTACATTTTGGTTGGGCAGCAGCAAAACTGGATGATCTTCTTAACTACATCCCGGCACGTTTAACAGCTTTAACCTATCTGCTGGTTGGAATGAGTCGACCAGCTTTGAGATCTTGGTTGCAGTGTCAAAACCGTAAAAGCCCCAATGCTACCTTGGTTATGTCCACTGGGGCAGGTGCATTGGAGCTAAAGCTTGGTGGTCAGACTGTCTATGATGGTGTTGTTCAACAAAACCCTGCTATGGGGGTAGGCTCCACGCCTATTATTGCAGATATTCCCCGTGCTGTTTCGTTGGTGCAACGAGGGATTGTACTTTGGTCTGTAGTGGTATTGCTCATAGGAGTGCTCGTAATTGCTTAATCATGGTGGTGGAATTCAACAGGCAGCACTGAATTTTGGCTTGCCTCCTGAAAAATGGTTAGACCTCTCTACCGGTATTAATCCCGATGGTTGGGGTGTTCCGAATATTCCTGCTGACAAATGGTTGCGCTTGCCAGAAGATGACGATGGTTTGCTGGAGTCTGCAGCTGCCTATTATGGTTGTGAAAATCTTCTACCTGTTGCTGGCTCCCAAGCGGCAATTCAAGCCCTCTCTCGTTTAACAGAGAAATTTCGTGTTGCGGTTCTCTCTCCCACATACTCCGAACATGCTCATGCTTGGGGGTTTATGGGCAAAAAGTATAAAAAACCGATATATTTAACCACCCCGAAACATCAGGTAGAACAGGTAACTTTTCGGGAGTTGGAGAAAAAAATTGAGCTGTACGATGCAGTTGTTGTTGTAAACCCCAACAACCCGACAGGTACTATAATCAATAAGGAAAAACTTTATGAGTGGCAAAAACGTTTAACAGACGCATCCGCAGCTTTTGGTCGGGAGAGATGGTTGATAGTTGATGAAGCGTTCATGGACTCAACGCCTGAGCACAGTATGATCAAGGATACTGGCATGCCGGGGTTGATAGTTTTACGCTCATTGGGGAAATTTTTTGGCTTGGCAGGGGCCAGAGTGGGGTTTGTCTTTGCTTGGCCTGATCTTCTGGATAGTATGAAGGAGTTGTTGGGACCATGGCAGATAACAGGTCCTTCACGACTTATAGCAAAAGAGTGTTTGCTGGATTTTGATTGGCACGATAAAACCAGAGAGAAGTTATTCTCAAAACAGGAGCAACTCAAAAAAATGCTCACTGCAAATGGTTTAACACCAAAAGGTGGGACCACACTTTTTCAGTGGGTCAAAGTACCAAGAAGTAAAGATATGTATAACAAGTTTGGGCAGCAGGGAATTTTGGTTAGACGATTTGCTGATCCTGGGGGAATCCGTTTTGGTCTACCGGGAGACAGTGAGCAGTGGCAACGGTTGGAAGCAACTCTTAACTTATTTAAAGAATAGGCTTGGGTAGGGGGCTGCACATTTTATTAACGTTTACTTGGGCTTGAATAACTGTTATAGCTGTTTTACTGGTTAAAATTCAATTCCCCTGCCAGCGTTGATACCAGCCTCAAATGCATGTTTTACCGCTACCATTTCAGTAACAGTATCCGCCACCTCTATCACCTCTGGCAGAGCATCCCTACCTGTTAAAATTAGATGAGTCTCTGCCGGTTTTTCTTTTTTGATAAAGTCGGCAATTTCAACTCCTGATATCCAGCCGTAGCTTGCGGCATAGTTTAATTCATCTAAAACCACCAGATCATACTGACCACTTTTTATTTTTTCTTGGGCAAATTCCCAGATTTTGCGGTTGTTATTTTTATCTTGCTCTGGGTTTTTGGTTATCCAGGTAAAACCATCACCCATACAGTGCCACTCAATACCGGGCAGTTTTGCAGCTGCCATCTGTTCCCCGGTTTTGCGTGACTCTTTTTTTATAAACTGGATTACACATATTTTATAGTCCCAACCTGCGGCCCGTAACACCATGCCAAAGGCGCTGGATGATTTACCCTTACCCGGTCCAGTTAAAACAACAACACGTCCAAGGCGTTTTTTGGTTTTTGCTTTTGTTCCTGTGTTAACCATTACAAATTCCATTAAAAGGTTGCTAGCTTGATGTAACCATGTTATCTGAAACACCCAGCCAATGGTATCGTTATTATTTAAAAAAGAGCGTAGGCAGTGATGGCAGTAGAACTAATACTTGGTGGAGCAAGGTCTGGTAAAAGCAGTTTGGCAGAAGAGTTGGCAAAAAAAACAGGACTTGATGTAATTTATATAGCCACAGCCCAGGCCAAAGATGATGAGATGCAAAATAGGATTTTGCAACATAAACTAAGGCGTCCAGCCCACTGGCAACTGGTTGAGGAGCCGCTTGATTTATCAGCAGTTTTAAAAAATAATGCCAAGGCTGGCAGTTTGTTGCTTGTGGACTGTCTTACTATTTGGCTGAGTAATATTCTGTTGCAACCCAATTGGCAGCAGCTGTTAAACAAAGAAAAAAAGGAATTGTTGGAACTTCTTCCCACAATTGCCTCACCAACCATACTGGTAGGTAATGAAACAGGGCTGGGAGTTGTACCCATGGGGGAGTTGAGCCGTAATTTTGTTGATGAAAATGGTTGGTTACATCAAGATTTAGCTAAAATATGTGATAGAGTAATATTTACCGTAGCTGGACTACCAACGGTATTAAAAGGAGAAGAATTGTGAGACCAGAGTGGTTGGATGCACCTTTAGCAGAGCCGTCAGAAAAACACCGTCAAGAGGCTCTAAACCGTCAGGGACAACTGACGAAGCCTCCCGGATCTTTAGGGGTTTTGGAAAAAATTGCAGTGGATTTTGCAGGTTGGCAAAATAAGATGATGCCAGAACTTGAAAGCCTGAAGGTTGTGGTATTTGCAGGTGATCATGGTGTTGTAGAATCAGGTGTCTCTGCGTTTCCCCAGTCTGTCACTGTTGAAATGGTAAAAAATTTCTCTCGTGGTGGGGCAGCAATAACGGTATTGGCTAAACATTTAGAGGCCCTTTTTGAAGTGGTAGATGTGGGTACTGCGAACGATCCCGGTCCACTACCCGGTGTTGTCTCCAGCAGAGTAGGAGCAGGAACAGCTGACATGAGCAAAGGGGCTGCCATGGATGAAAAACAGCTTTATGCCGCCTTGGAAGCTGGCAGACAGGCAGCTATAAGAGGTAACGAGGAGGGTGTGCAACTTTTGGTGGGTGGTGAGATGGGAATTGGTAACACCACCGCTGCCGCTGCTGTTGGCAGTGTCTTGACTGGTCTATCCCCAGCTCTAATGGCTGGTCCTGGTACAGGGCTTGATAGCACAGGCGTAGCCAATAAAGCGTTGATAATCCAAAAAGCTATCGATGAAAACAGCCCTGATGCCAAAGATCCACTTTCGGTGTTGCGTAAAGTTGGTGGCTTTGAGCTGGCGGCATTATCGGGTTTTTATATTACCTCTGCCCAACTGGGCATTCCTATACTGGTAGATGGGTTTATTACAACCAGTGCAGCTTTGGCAGCTGTCAAACTACGGCCTGAGCTAGCTGATTGGATGTTGTTTGCCCATCTATCCGAAGAGCCGGGCCACTCAGCACTGTTAGCAGCCATTGGTGGACAGGCTTTAGTTGATCTTGAAATGCGTTTGGGTGAGGGAAGCGGTGCAGCCGTTGCTGTACCTCTATTGAAGATGGCCTGTTCTCTCCATAGCGAGATGGCAACTTTTGCACAGGCTGGTGTCTCACAAGGATGACCCATCCTGGCTATCAAGCCAACTTAACAACACCAGTAGGTATGGTTGATCTTATACGCCATGGTGAGGTGGAGGGGGGGGCATGTTTTCGTGGCTCCTTGGATGATCCTCTTACGGCTAAAGGTAGAAAAACCATGGAGTCTACTTTAGAAATGTTGGCCCCATGGGATAGGATTGTTACATCCCCTTTGAGTCGCTGCTATACGGTGGCTAAGGAGTTCTCAAGAAAGAACGCCGTACCTCTGGTTGTCGAAAAAGGTTTTAGGGAGATTTGCTTTGGTGAGTGGGAAGGGAAAACTGCAAAGCAGATTATGGCGAGTGATGGTGAGGCCCTAAAACTTTTTTGGCAAAACCCTGACAAATATTCACCTCCGGGTGGTGAAAAAACGGCTGATTTTAGCAAAAGGGTTATGGCCTCTTGGTGTGAGTTGATTGCCAATAAAAAAATTGAGCACAAACTTATAATAACCCACGGGGGAGTGATCAAAGCTATTTTAGCCGATATTCTCGGCATCACCTTGCTGGGTAGCTTTGCCTTGGAAGTTCCTCTGTCATCAGTTAGTCGTATTTATCTTCATACAGATAAAGATGGGCAAAATATCACTCCCCACCTTGCATTTATGGGGTTGAACCTATGATAGCACCCATGGTTTTAGCTTTTGGTCTGTTAAGCAAAATCCCTGTGCCCACAATATCTGCTCCTACTCCAAGGGCATACGGTCTCTCAATATTGTTCTATCCATTGGTTGGTTTGGTTATCGGTGCTGTATTGGCAACTGTCGCTTGGAGTTTAGAAGGGGTAGATGCTGCCCTACGTGGTGCATTGGTGCTTGTGGTTTGGGTCTGGCTTACTGGTGGTCTGCATCTTGATGGTTTAGCAGATGTCACTGATGCTTGGATCGGTGGCATGGGAAGCAGGGAGAGATGTTTAGAAATTTTAAAAGATCCCAATTGTGGACCGGGAGCAGTTGTTTCTGTATCTCTTCTGCTCTTGGTTAAGTTTGCTGCACTGCATGCGCTTTTTGCCAGTGATAATGGTGTGTGGTGGCTACTGTTTGTGCCTCTGTTTGGTCGTTTGGCAATGATGTTTATGCTCTTGACCAGCGATTATATTCGCAAGTCCGGCATGGGGTATCAAATGGCCTGTAACATACCCCAAAAGCCCACATGGCTAGTGTTGGCAATTTTTGCTTTAATACCATCGCTATTTATGGCAAACGGTGAAATTCCCCTCCTGGGAGTCGCAATTTTTCTAACACTGTTTCGTAATAAAACTCAGCAACAACCTGGAGGTATAACAGGTGATTTTCTTGGTGCTGGTTGTGAACTAAGCGAGGCTGTCTACATTGTCTGTTTGGCTATTCTTCCCCTATTTTGATCACTGCTGAATAATTACCCATACTTTTCTTGAAATATTTCCCCTAGCATCTTTGTTAAGTTTGAAATAATTCATGGAATATCAAGAGGTATATTTTTCAAAATGCAGTTATTTGCCGCCACCCCATCTATTATCAATAAACAGTATATTTCAGGTATTAATGCAAGTGATTTATTAATTTCTGGGCAGCCTGGTATGTGGGTTGTTTGGGATGTAAAAGTTGGACAAAATGGGTATTTTGCCCGTTTGGTTCCAGAAAAAAATGGTCAACCTCAAGGGTTTTACCCCTGTATGGTTAATGGTGTGGTGTGTGGCTATCTGCGACAAGAGGAGAGTTGATATGAAGGATAAAACAAAAAAAGAGGCAAAACATCTGTTAAATTATGCCGAAGGCTATGCAGCATGTATCGAGGCTGTTCTTGAAGATGAGTATGAGAAAGATGACGAATGTCCATATGAAGATGGTTCCCATGAGGAGCAGAGCTGGCATCACGGTTGGAAAAAAGTACTTGGTATTATTAAATAAATATAAGGCAAAAAAATCAAATACTAACACTTGGTATTTGATTTTTTTTTTAAGCTAGGTTTTGTACTGCTGAAATTATATCAATCTTTTTCTTTATGGTTTGATGTGCTTAGTTCATGGATGGGATCATCATCCAGCAGCTTTTCTCCCTCTTCTTCAAATCCCTTTTTATGGCTTGGCCAATAGGCCCACAAAACTATGCCGATAAAAAGAAGAAAAAACCAAATGAGGGAAAACTGTTTTGAAAAGGAGAACATTGTCTCAAAGTCCATGGTTATTTCTCCTCTGTAGTGTTTTGTTGCACTGTTATTCGCTCAATATACCGAAAATCAACACTCGATGTTTTTGTAGCTCTTATTTTAACATCCCAAATACCTTTTTTGGGTGGAGCGATCATAGCTGAATATAGTCCGGGTTTCTCCTCTTTTAAAAGAAAAACCAAGTCACTTCCTTCACCTACAGGACGAAATAGAACACCCTCCACCTGAGCTTTTTCTACAGCTTTGTTCTCTCGTCCCATCAAGGTAACAGCTATCTTGCCCTCTTTGCCAGCAACAAGGTTATTGCTATTTAATTTAATGGTCCAGCCCAATTTATCCTGTCTGTTTTGAGCATTGATAACTTTGTTGTAGTTAATCCCGTGCTGATAGTGGTTTTTATTTACCAGCCCAGGCCAGGAGTTCATCCCCAGTGTTATCATTATTGCATCCGCAGAGAATACCACCAGAAAAAATATTACAATAGCAGTAGGCCATGGTTCAAAACGGCGAGCTGGTTTTTGCTCTAAATCTATCTCTTTTTCGTTCATCTATGGCCTCATAAACTTACTATCGTAAGAGTCCTCAATTTCAGGGTCATCAGTTGCTATTAGTTTGAATGTTATAGCTTGTGAGCCTGATTTTAAACTATTTTGCGATTGTTTTAAATAGATTGTAAATGTCATTACAGCCCCGGAAGCAACTTTTATCAACGGTCTGTTTTGCTTATCAAACTTATTGATAGCAACCACAGATAGCGATGAGTTGGCAAGACCGTCAACCTCCAAGGAGAATGTTCTGGCTTGTGTGTGCATATTGAGTATGCGGATGGTAAAGTTGTTTTGGATGCTACCATCAGACTGGGTAATATAAATTGGCTGACGGTGTTTTATTACGTTGAGAGAAAGTGGTGGTCTAAAAGCCAGATAAACAGCAATACCACCCAGAAACACAGCTAATAGCGTACCATAAATCAGAACCCTTGGGCGGAACCAACGAGTTTTTTCACCTTGAATCTCACGCATGGAGGTATAGCGAATCAACTCATTTTTCATGTGCATACGGTCTTTAACCGTGTTACAGGCATCAATACATGAACCGCAAGTGATACACTCATACTGTTGACCGTCACGAATATCAATTCCCGTAGGACAGACCGTTACACATGCGTTGCAGTCTATGCAAAGACCTGTTTTGGACTCTTTATTCTCCCTTATCCTACGGTTGGATTCCCGTGGCTCTCCAAGCTCAGGATGATAGGCAACAATCAGGGAGTCCTCATCAAACATGGCTCCTTGAAATCTGGCATAGGGGCACATGTAGATACAGACCTGTTCTCTGGCGATACCTGCCATTATGTACGTGGTAATGGTCAGAAAAATAAGGGTAAACCAAGCAGGTATTGGAGCTGTGCCATCTAAAAATTGCCAAAATAGGGTAGGAGCATCGGCAAAATAGAAGACAAATGCTCCACCTGTTGCCATACCGATAAGCAACCAAACTAGATGTTTGGCAACCTTTACATAAAGTTTGTGCAGGGTCCATTCTGAACTATCCAGCTTCATCCGCTGTTTTCTGTTGCCTTCAAAAAGTTTTTCCACATAGAGAAAAAGATCAGTCCAAACAGTTTGAAAACACATGTAGCCACAAAAAATTCGCCCGGCAAGAGCAGTCATGAAAAACAGGGCAAGTGCAGCAGCTATTAAAATAACCGCCAAAAGGAAGATATCCTGGGGCCAGATTACAAGATCAAAAAAATAGAATTTGCGCGCTGGGAGATCAAAAAGAATTGCTTGATCAGGAAGACCTTCTGCTCTTTGCCAGCGTAGGGCTGGTAGAAAATAATAAATCCCTAAAAAAAGCGCGACCAGTGACCAACGTAATCTACGAAAAAAACCGGTTTGATAACGAGGATAGATCTTTTTCCAGTCAGAATATAAAGAGCTGGGTTGTTCTTCAGACATTAACAGTTTCCTTGAGGCGCGGGGGTCTTCATGTTTGAGACTCTGTGTATGAAATTAAAAGAGGAATTATAGCCCTGTTTAATAGCTCTATGACAATATTTTTCTCTTTAAGTTTCGTTTTTTTTATTTTTCAAGTTATAAACTAGTATCTGCTCGCGCATTATATATGGCGATAAAAGCCTCTTTTATTTTGATGGCATCGTGAAACTGTGGTTGAAACAGGGCAAAGAAGCGGCCTTTGGGATCTATGAGAAAAAAAGCAGAGGTATGTTCAACCAGATAGTTACCTTCTTCATCAACAGTAGGGGATATTTTATAGCTAGCTTTAAGCTGTTTTGCTAGGGATAATATATCTTCTGGCTCACCTGTTGCCCCTATGAACTGGGGGTGAAAATATGAGACATAATCTTTTAAACTTTCCTGCTTATCCCGTTTGGGATCAACTGAAATAACAACTGTTTGGGTTTTTGCCAACAATTCTTCTCTCTCTTTTAGTTCAGCAAATGTGTTTGCAAGCAGATTAAGTGAGATAGGGCATACATCAGGACAGTTGCTATATCCTAAAAATATAAAGCTCCAGCGACCATAGAGATTATCAAGATTAAAAGGTTTGCCATGATGATCAACCAATGAAAATGGTTGCAGAGGGACAGGGTGGGGCAGGGTGATACCTCTGAGGTCGTATGACGGTATTTTCGCTTGGAAATAGTGTTGCCAAAGCTTAAAACAGCTAAAAACACCAAATAATATGATTAAGCTAACAGTTAACAGCTGCTTTTTGGAGAGTTTCTTATGCACATTTAAACTGGAAAATAAAAGGATAAATATAAATTTAGCCTGTGCAGTTAGCAACTGCACAGGCTAAACGGATAAATCTTAAGATGGGTCAATTTTGTAAAAAAAAACAGTTATGGACCGTAATTGATCACTTTATAGTAGATGGAAATATTCATCATTATAGCAAACAGAATCATCAGCCCTGCTGCTATCCATAATTTTTTTTTAGGTACTTGCGGTCTGTTATTTTCTGTAGTCATAAGGCGTCCAATCAGTTTCAACCTCAACTGGCTTCAAGAAATTACCTGGACCTGGAGGGCTGACAGTGTGGGTCCATTCCAAGGATTTTGATTTCCAGGGATTGTCAGAAGCAGGTTCACCATTGAAAGCACTGATAATCCAGTTGGAGACCGTGAGAAGCATACCCGCAGCAACCAACAACGCACCAATCATGGCGACAAAGTGCCATGTCTCAAATTGTGGGAACATCTCATAGTTCCAATATCTACGTGGCATACCATCAATACCAATTTTAAACAGCGGCAAGAAGGTTACATTCACACCGATAAAGTTGAGCCAAAAGCCGATTGTACCCAACTTTTCATTAAACATTCTACCCGTCATTTTTGGGAACCAATAATATACTGCTGCAAAAACGGAGAATGTTGCAAATATACCCATGATGTAGTGGAAATGGGCATGGATAAATGATGTCTCAGAGAGGTGGAGATCAAGTGCTGTAATAGCCAACGGAATACCTGTCAAACCTCCTATTAGGAACAGAAACAGACAAGAAATCGCATATTTCATCGGTAGCTCAAATGTTATGGCCCCTTTATATAAGGTACCAAACAGCGAGATAGCCAGCAGTCCAACAGGCAGCGAGATAAGAAGGGTACTTATCATCATGCCAACCCTGATCCAGTTAGGCATACCTGAAATATATAGATGGTGCACCCAAACCTCACCAGAGATCAAAACTACACCCCACATACCACCATAAACACCAGCTTTATAGTTGAAGATTTTATTTTTACTAAATGTTGCAACAACCTCATAAAGGATACCCAATGCAGGTAGCAAGATCACATACACCGCTGGGTGGGAGTAAAACCAGAACAGGTTTTGATAAAGTAGAACATCACCACCAGCACTGGGATCAAAAAAGTGGGTGCCAAGATATTTATCAAATAACAGCATGGTAACAGCAGCAGCTAGAACTGGAACAAATACCAACTGAATAACAAATGCGGTAACTGTAGACCAGACAAACATATTTAACTGGTTCCAACCCATACCAGGAGCGCGCATATAGATAACAGTAACCAAAAAGTTAACCGCACCTAAAATTGAAGCAAAGCCCAATAGATGGACGGTAAAGACATAGAACGCCGTATTGCCTCCCGTCAAAATGGAGTATGGAGGATATCCTGTCCACATAATGTCTGGAGTATCTGGAATAACAAAGCCTAGAAGGGCGACAATGATACCACACCAGAACAGCCAAACACTCAAGGCGTTGATACGAGGAAATGCAACATCTGCGGCTCCAATCATCAGAGGCAGAAAATAGTTGGCAGCAAATCCGGTAAGACCAGGAATAAGGAAGGCCAAGATCATGGCTGCACCATGGAAATACAACCACTCGTTATATTGCTGGCCTGCGGTCAGTGCATCATCTGCCAATGTGGGTCCTAAGCTTGATTGCTCGATACGGATAAGGATAGCCATAATACCGGCTACACCAAAAGCGGCTATAGAGCCAATAAGATACATTACCCCGATACGTTTATGATCGGTGGTAAAAATCCACTCACTTAAATTAAATTTTTCTGATTCTGCGCTCATTCTTCTGCCTCCTCCTTAGCCCTTTTAGCCAGCCAGTTTTCAAACTTTGCTTGGGGAATAGCTTTGACTGGTGCGTACATTCTTGCGTGACTTGCTCCACAAAACTCGGTACAGGTGACCCAAGATTTAGCCTCCTCTTTAGGGTAGAACCAAATGTAGGTAACCCGTCCTGGCATTAGATCCTCTTTAACACGATATTTTGTTAAACCAAAGGAGTGAATAACATCTGTAGAGGTCATACGAAGTGCTACAGGGGTTCCAACGGGAACAACCAAACCGTCGCCTTTTTCTCCCTCATCTCCATCTACATCGTATGTAGATGTTGTACCGTCTTCATATTCAAACTCCCAGTTCCACATACTGCCAGTGACTTTTACCTCCATGGCATTTTCAGGAACATTACGGTAGACATTCCAGGCAGACCAACCACTAGCACCGAGATAAAGGTCGTCGGCCAAAAAAAGTACACAGGGTACAATAGCCCAGGCCCACACTTGTGCTCTTGATAAGTTTGGTCCATCACCAACGGCATCTGGATCTTTCGCTCTATATTTGAATAGCCAGTAAATAGCCAAGGCACCAAAAATACCCCCCAAAATATAGAGATCAACAAGAACTTCTGTCCAAAGATGTTGCCATTCTTCGGCTGGGTCTTTAATGGTGTCAGAAGATTCAGAAGCCATTACGATGGCGGACGACACAACCAATGCAATTCCGGTCAAGGTCGCAAGCATCTTTTTCATTGTTACGTTCCCTCCTTAAAATTCTTCTTTCTAAAAAGCAAAACTGAGCCTAACAACATTGAGATTCCAATAAAAAGTGCGCCCAGTCCAACAAACAGTGGGATATTGTATGTATAGCGACCTTCAGCGTAGTTGTAGCTATAACAAAGCCCTATTACAAAATCGAGAGTTTCATTCATCTTAAAATTCCCCTGCCTTGCCTCCAACAGGGCCAACCCCATATCTTTCTCGTTATTGGTTAAAGCGTAAATATAACGAGTAATTCTCCCATCAGCAGAGAGCATTATAAAAACATTGGGGTGGTAAAACGTTTTATCCTGTGGTGCCCAAAAAAAGTTGAATCCGGTTTTTTTTGTCTCTGTTACAACCCGGCTTGGGTCCTTTATAAATGCGAAAGTCCAAGATTGCTCCCACTCTGGAGGAAGTTCTAAATATGTACGAAACTCCTTGAGTGATTCCAGATTGTCATCTTTATCAAAGGATAGAGTTAAAATTTGATAATGTTCCCCTATCTTCTGTGTTTTGACCTCTTCTAATAGAGACTTTAGTTCTGCATTGACGGCAGAACAGCTGCCATCACAGGTATAATATGACCAGACCAATATTGTGGGTTTCCCTGCAAGATCCCCAAATTTAAACTCTTTGCCGTGTTGATCAATTAATTCAAGTTTAGGGTCAAGCTTTACACCCATATAATCTTTTTCCACTATGCGAAAAACATCGGGATCAATATCCGATTCGCGATGGCGAAAATAGTTTGCTTCTACAGGTAGTGAAACAATAAATACGATACAGCCAAACAAAAAAGCTAAAAAACGTTGGGTAATCAATTAGTTAAGCCTTTTGCGATGTTTACCAAAAATAGACTTGGGATGCGACAAAGAACCAGATCACATCGACAAAGTGCCAATAAACCCCTGCACAAAAAACAAAATATTTGTTGGTTTTACCGGAAAGTGCCGGAATTAATATAGCTATAAACATTCCCAAGCCAATTACAACATGGGAAGCATGAAAACCGGTTATCGTATAAAAAATTGTGCTATATGCGTTGGTGGATGGGCCAAATCCCAGGTGTAGTAGATGTCCATATTCATAGATGGTACAGCCAAGAAAAATAGCACCAAGGCCAATGGAGATAATCAACCATTTACGAAACCCCTCCAGGTCATCATGATCATATTTCTCTTCTGCAACATGATATGTGATACTGGAAGCGACCAGAATTACCGTCATGATAACCGGCATAAACATATTGATTTCAGGAGTTCCCTCTGGAGGCCAGGCGTTGCCAGCTGAGAGGCGTATAACCCAATATGAGACAAAGAAACCGAGAAAGATAAAGACCTCAGAAACAATAAAATATGGCAGACCAGAAGGTGAAACACCCTCTAGTAAAGGTTTTTCTGTTATACCTTCACTAACCCATTTAGCAATACCCGCTAACATCAGTGGGGTTCCAATACCGGCAAATATCACCGTTAAAAATGTGTCTTCATAGACATAATAGGCGGAAAAGGCAAACGGTATTAAAAATAGTGCCCCGAAGGTTGCTACCAAAGGCGCCCAACTGACTTCCCAATGATGAGCATGTTCCGCAGATGTAGATTGAGACATAATTCTTCTCCTTAGAAATCCCAGTGCTATTATGTGCGTCTGTCTGTGACTGGCAAAAAAATATTGATCTATGATTTGCGACAAAGATTGATGTTACATTTTGTAAGTGATATTTCTAAATGTACAAAACAAGTATTATCAAGAACATATCAATAACAACTTTGCGATAAGAGCATATTAAGAGTTTCTGTGTCAACAAAAAAGTTGGCAAAATATTGCAATTTTGTAACACAAGCTCTTTCCATCAAATAAAATAGATGTTAGCTTGACCGTGACAGAGTTGATTGCTATCAAATTTCAAAAAGAATAAAATCTTGATGGTAGGCTTGTCTGTGATTTTATACTGACATAACTTGTCAGCCATAAGATCGCTGATTATCTCCATAAAAAAATATTTACGATTAAGATACATACTTTTCTAAGTCAATTTATAAGTACAGGAGGAGATCGTGGGTCAAAAAAATGATTCAATAGCAACCTATGACTATGGCGTGGTGAAAATGTTTTCAGTCATGGCTATAGCATATGCGGTGGTGGGTTTTATAGTGGGTATTATACTCGCTTTGGAACTGACTTTCCCTGAGCTTAACGGCGGAATACCATACATATCGTTTGGACGGTTGAGACCGTTACATACGTCGGCGGTTATTTTCGCTTTTGGTGGCTCTGTTCTTTTTGCTACTACCTACTATGTGGTGCAACGAACTTGCCGGGCTAGGCTGTTTTCAGACTTTCTGTCACAGCTGACTTTTTGGGGTTGGAATCTGATCGTGGTTGCTGTGGTAATCACCTATCCTCTGGGTCTCTCCCAAGGACAAGAGTATGCAGAGATGATATGGCCCATCGATCTATTGATTGTGGTGGTTTGGGTTGCCTATTTTATCAACTTTGTCGGTACACTTGCCAAACGCAAAGATCCCCACATATTTGTTGCTAACTGGTTCTTCTTGGCATTTATCATTACCGTTGCCTTACTGCATATTGTCAACAATCTAGCAGTACCGGTAAGTATTACAGCCTCATATCCGGTTTGGTCTGGTGTGCAGAGTGCCATGATTCAGTGGTGGTATGGTCATAATGCGGTGGGCTTTTTCTTGACAGCTGCTTTCTTGGGCTTGATGTACTATTTTGTACCAAAACAGGCTGAGAGACCTATCTACTCCTACCGTCTCTCCATTGTCCACTTTTGGTCACTGGTATTTTTATACATCTGGGCTGGTCCTCACCATCTTCACTATACAGCTCTTCCCGATTGGGCAGGTACGTTGGGTGCAACCTTCTCCATTATGCTTCTACTCCCTTCATGGGGCGGTATGATCAACGGCATTATGACCCTATCAGGTGCTTGGCATAAACTTCGTACCGATCCAATCTTAAGATTTTTCATCATCTCACTCTCCTTCTACGGTATGTCCACCTTTGAAGGCCCTATTATGTCAATCAAAGAGGTTAATGCTCTTTCTCACTACACAGATTGGACTGTTGGTCATGTTCACTCTGGTGCTCTTGGTTGGGTGGCGATGGTCTCCTTTGCAGCTCTCTATCACATGATTCCTCGTTTGTGGGGAACCACAATCCATTCAGTTAAATTGATCAACCTGCATTTTTGGTTATCAACCGTTGGTGTGGTTATCTACATCGTAGCAATGTGGATCTCAGGTATTATGCAGGGTTTAATGTGGCGCGCATATGACGAGTTCGGCAATTTAACTTACTCTTTTGCCGAAAGTGTCGCAGCGATGCACCCATATTATTTTATTCGTGCAATCGGAGGCATAGTCTTTCTGTTGGGGGCGTTGGTCATGGTTTATAACGTCTACATGACAATCGCTAATGCTAAAGATCGTCCCGTGGTAGCCGCATAATTGTGGTACTAGCAAAACCGAGCAAGGAGAAACAACGGTGAAACACTCAACCATTGAAAAAAGTATTCCCTTAATGTCGATCTTGACCTTGGTCATGGTCCTCATTGGAGGGATTGTGGAAATAGTTCCACTTTTCTTTATTAAGTCAACCATAGAAAAGGTTGAAGGGATGCGTCCCTACACCCCATTAGAGCTTAGAGGGCAGGACATCTATGTCAGAGAGGGCTGTTACAACTGCCACTCACAAATGATCAGACCTTTCCGTGATGAGCAAGAACGATACGGTCACTACTCTCTAGCTGCCGAGAGTATGTATGATCATCCATTTCAGTGGGGTTCAAAAAGGACTGGCCCTGATCTGGCTCGTGTCGGTGGTAAATATTCCAACTTGTGGCATCAAGCGCACATGAAAAATCCTCGTGATGTGGTTCCAGAATCTGTCATGCCAGCATATCCATGGTTGGCAGAGAATGATCTGGATTATGGCAATATCAAAAAGCGTATGGAGGTTCTGCAGCTTGTAGGTGTTCCATATAGCCAAGAGCAGATTGACAACGCTGTTGAAGATCTAAAGGCCCAAGCTATTCCAGATAGTGATTCTGACGGACTGTTGGCCCGTTATGATGAAAAAGTACCCCTGGAAGATTTTGATGGCGAACCTGCACGTATTACCGAGCTAGATGCAATGGTGGCTTATCTACAAATATTGGGTACCATGGTCGATTTTTCTTCCTACCAAGCCCAGGCTCGCTGATTTCTGGTGCTAAAGGTTTTAGTGAATTGAAAATAAGGAGATAGACAAAATGGCGGATGAAAAAGAGATTGAGACTACTGGCCACCAGTGGGATGACGAAGAGGGATACCCTCTTAAAGAATATAATAATCCACTGCCAAAATGGTGGTTGTATTCATATTACGCGACTATTGTATATGCAGTGATATATTGGATTTTATATCCAGCTTGGCCTATTCCTGGGGGAGAGTACACCAAAGGTGTGTTGGGTTGGTCGCAACATAAGCAGTTGGAGGAGGAGATGGCGGCAAGTCAGGCTGCCAAAAAACCTTTCAACGATAAGATTTCAGCCCTAACCACCAGTGAAATCACCCAAGATTCTCAGCTACTGCAATATGCTGTATCAGCAGGTAAAGCGATTTTTGGTGATAACTGCGCCCCATGTCATGGTGGCGGTGGTGTTGGTGCTAAAGCAGGTGGCTTTCCGGCACTGGTAGATGATGATTGGTTGTACGGTGGTACTTTAGAGCAGATTAGTGAGACCATCCACATGGGTCGAGCTGGTCAGATGCCTCCTCACCTTGATTCAGCAGAAGGTAGTTTCACTGCTGCTCAAGTAAACGATCTTACCCAGTACACCCTATCTCTGTCTGGTCGCTCCACTGATGCCGGAGCTGCTGGTCGTGGAGATGCTTTATATCGTGGTGATGCTGGCTGTAATAACTGCCATGGTGATGAAGGTAAGGGATCTCTACTTGGTAGTGCTGGTGGCGAGAAGTTGGATACATCGATTGGTGCACCAAACTTAACCGATGCCATTTGGCTCTATGGTGGTGATGAAGCAACAGTCAAGACCTCAATCGCCAAAGGACGTAAAGGCAACATGCCAGCATGGGAAAAAGATTCCGAGGGCAACAACCGGAAGTTGAGTGAGCTGGATATCAAACTGCTATCAATCTATGTACACACATTGGGTGGTGGTAAATAAATCAGAATAAATATTAATTAAAAAGGCTGTCTCACAACAAAATTGTCAGACAGCCTTTTTTTTTAAAAAATAATAAAATGCAGTTATATGATCTTGACAAATTACTAGATCATCTCTTCTAAGCATTTAATGGATACAATAGTTCTCTATACTGTTAAGAGGGGGTGACGAAATGTCTCAGACCATTGATTGGAGTGATGAATATCTTGTAAGGCTCGACGAGATTGATGTACAACACAAACGAATGGCAGAAATGATAAACAACATTTTGATTGCATCGTACAAACATCGCCCCAAAGAGGAGCTTCTTGAGACCATGGAGGTTTTTCTTAAATATGTAAAATGGCACTTTCAATCAGAAGAGTTGATAATGAAGATGTATGACTATCCCGATTTTTCTGAGCACAGGGATGAGCATGTTGTACTGATAAACAATTTGTTGGATAAAAAGATGGAAATGGAGAGAAAAAATCTATCTGCCAACAATCTCTACAGCTTTTTCTTTGGTTGGTTTGGTGGTCATGCATTTAGCTCCGACAAAGCCATGGCCCCTTTCATCTCAAAAAGCATAACAAGGCTATAATCAATTATTTTTTTTGTTACTCTAACTCTTTTTGTGATGTGCTGTTTTTGCTCTCCTTTTTCTCTGAATTCTGGGTTGGGATCATGTCCTGATCATCATCAAACAGTATACGGTAGCTAGGCCCCTCCATATCTTCAAACTGACCACTACGCACCGCCCAAATCATAAGACCCAAACCTATAAGACCAAGAAATAGTGCTGCGGGAAGTAAAATATAGATTGCGTCCATCTGTTACCCTATTTTTTTATCCAATGTCATTCACATACGTCCAACTGCCGAATCTAGGTTAACAATAGCACATATTTGTTTGTTTAAGAGGTTTTTCGTAGCCGTAGGGCGTTGCCAACAACCACCAAGCTGGAAATAGGCATTGCTATGGCTGCAACTATGGGTGAGACATGACCAGCAATAGCCAGAGGAATTGCTATGCTATTGTAGATAATCGAGATAAGAAAATTTTCCCTGATTATCTTCATGGTACGCCTTGCCAAAGCAAATGTTTGCGCCACATTGTCAAGGTTGCGATTAAGAAGAATAACATCTGCTGCTGCAACGGTTATATCAGTGGCATTTTCAACAGCTAATGCCACATCAGAGCGGGCCAGAGCCGGGGCATCGTTAATACCATCGCCAACCATTGCCGCAATCTCCCCTTGGTTTTGCAGCTCTTTGATAAATGTCTCTTTTCCAGCTGGCAGCACCTCACTTTGGCTCTGTAAAATATCCATCTCTTTGGCTATTAGCTCTACTACCGCACGTTGGTCACCTGATAACAGAGTAACTGGTAGTCCCATATTTTTAAGGGTTGCTATAGCTGTTTTGGCATCATCTTTGGGACGATCATTCAGACCTATCCAGCCGAGAATTTTATCTTCTTCTACACAGAGCGCCCAGGTTGCTGGAAACTCTTTATCTTCTGGGTATGCAAGGGGTCGGTTTTTAATGCCGCTACTGGCAAATTCTAAACGTCCCACACGGGTTTTTTTCCCAGATACTATCGCTTCAATTCCCAAGCCAGCACTATTTTTTACCGAGCTAATATCTTTGGGCAGGATATAGTTGTGCTCTTCAACTGCTTTTACTATGGCTTTTCCTACTGGGTGCTCTGAATATTGCTCCACCCCGGCAGCCCGGGTTAAAAGATACTCTTTACTAATACCTTTAGTTGGTAAAATTCGGTCAACGTGGGGTGTGCCTTGGGTGACGGTTCCGGTTTTATCCAGCACCACCTGGGTAACCTTTTCGAGTCTTTCAAAGGTCTCACCATTTTTTACCAGTATACCCTGTTTTGCCGCTGCTCCTGTGGCGACCACCATGGCTGCTGGCGTGGCAAGCCCTAAAGCACAGGGACAGGTAATAATGAGCAGAGCAACGGTGTTTTGTAGAGCCTGACTTGGGTCATGGTTTAACCAATAGATAAAAGTTGCTGTGGCTAGAAGTAAAATAGTGCCAATAAACCAGCCAGCAATTTTATCGGCCAGATTTTGTATAGGGGGGCGTTGGGCTTGGGCTTTTTCTATTCTCTGGATAATCTTTGCCAGTGTAGTATTTTCACCAACCCGGTTTGCCTCAATGGTAATGGCTCCGTCAACATTCATTGAGCCACCAGCAACGACAGCTCCTACTATTTTTCTAACTCCTAAGCTCTCACCAGTTAACATGGACTCATCAACAGATGTATGACCTTTTATAATTGTACCATCTACAGGAATTTTCTCTCCCGGTTTAATAACTACCAAATCACCAACCCGCACTTCTCGAACAGGGACTGTAACAGCCTGTTCATTGCGTAACACTGTTGCTGTTTTTGGTTCTAGGTTGAGCAGTCTTTCGGTGGCTCCAGCAGCCTTGCGTCTGGCAGCAGATTCTAGATAACGTCCGGTTAAAAGTATAAAAATAAAAAGGGTTACCGAGTCAAAGTATACCTCCCCTTGTTGGCTAACTGTGATAGCAACACTATAGCTATAGGTTGCAAAACCCCCAATGGTGATGGGTAGGTCCATATTTAAATGGGCCATCTTAAGGCTGCGCCATGCTCCCTTATAGAACTCGCCACCACTATAAAAAACCACTGGGGTGGCAAGGGCAAAGGAGAGCCAGTGGAAATAGTTTTTAAAGTCTGCCTCTATCCCCTGAAAATAGCCTGCATACAGGGCAACGGAGAGAAACATTACATTTGCAGCCCCAAAGCCAGCTACTCCCAACCTGTAGAGTAACTCCCGGTTCTGTTTTTGAAAAACAAGTTCTGTCTTGGATGGATCATACGGCTCTGCCTGATAGCCGATACGACGTATGGTTTGAATAATTGTTGAAAGCAGGGTTGTGGTTGGGTTCCAGCTAATTTTTGCTCTTTGGGTTGAAAAATTAACCTGTACTGATTCTACCCCCGGTAATTTTCGTAAAACCTGTTCGTTTAGCCAGACACAAGCAGCACAGTGAATACCAGATAGAATTAGATTTATCTCTCTATTCTCTCCCACCTCTTTAACCAGTCCTGATTGATAGTCAGGATCATCAAATGCCAACAGTCCGCTATCTTCTGACCCCTCTGGTTGTAGGGTGCTGTTATCGCCCTCTCTCAAGCGATAATAGTCCTCTAACCCCATGCCATCAATTATTTGATAGGCTCCTAGACAACCGCTGCAACAAAAGAGCTTCTCATCTTTATTTGAGTCACCATTTTTATGGTCACGTATCGGGCTATGTTGGGGTACATCCAAGCCACAGTGGTAGCATGGTTGGGGGGATGGAGGAGAGGATTTCATATGGTATAAATATCGGACCTGTTTTTTGTATAATGTCGGTTTTTATTCTATCTGTTTCAAAGCATGGCTGCCAGCCAGAATATTTTTTTATTTTAACCTTTAACCAGACAATAGTATTGTCTGGGGATGGCTCCTTCAATTTTAGATCTCTGGCTTACTTTTTTAACCGCGCTTCTGGCTAGTGGTCACTGCATCGGTATGTGTGGTGGCATGGTGGCAGCTTACTCTTTAAAACAGCCCAGTCAAAGTGGAGTTTCCCTTTTTTTGCCCCATATGTTTTATGGGTTTGGTAGGGTCTCTACCTATGTGCTGTTGGGTGCGCTATCGGGTTGGGTCGGCTCTTTGGGTTTTACATTTGGTCGGCCAGAGAATTTACAGGGGATTCCATACCTCGTGGCAGGTGGTGTAATGGTCTGGATGGGGCTGGATAGTGCCGGGCTTATACCTTTTAGCAAAGGTAGTAACAGTGGTGGTGGAGTAATAGCAAAATTAACAAAAAGTGTGTTACAACGATCTCTACCAGGAAGAACCCTGTTATTGGGTGTCGTTAGCGGTTTTTTGCCGTGTACCCTACACTGGGCGTTTCAGGCCAAAGCGATGGCAATGGGTTCTGTAGCAGGTGGTATGGCAGTTCTTTTGGCTTTTGGTTTGGGAACCCTACCAGCACTATGGGGTTTTGGGCTGGTCTCCACCATGTTAAGCCAGAAGCTAAGACAGCGTCTGCTGCAAGGGGCAGCATTAATAATAGTATTTATGGGGTTGATGACCATAAAACGTGGTCTTATGTAATCTTATTCTGCAACAAGCCCCTCAATCTCTTCAATGCGAGGATCTCCAGGAAAGATTTTTCCTGCTTTTTCAAGATAGAGCTTTGCTCTGCCGGATCTATCCCAGATTGCCAGTTCAAGAAATCTTTCAAAAACAGTATTAAGCAGCTCATCAACAATGGGGCTGTCTAAATTCATCTCCTGTAGTTGGGCCACCTTTTCCAAGGCGTTGTCACCTCTGGGTAGAGAGAGACGTGACTCTGTAATATTACGTTTTATACCATCAATCAGTATGTTTACATGGGGTGATTGATGATCAATGCTTGCCGTGTCAGTTTTATCATTAAATGGGCTAGGTTTTGAGTATCCCAAAGGCCGTTTTCTTGGTGTTAAACCAGGAAGAGGCTGTTCTACCAAGTTCACCGTTAGGTTAGGTGTATCAGATCCGATATTATTATCTTGGGATGGTGGGGTCATTGTGGGGTTATCAGCAACAGTTTTGTTAACAGTATAAGTTAACGATACTGCTTGATCATTTAGCGTTTGTGTTGAACCATTTTTAACTACGGTCTGTGTATATGACCCATCAGGAATAAGAGCCATATCCTGCTGCTTCTTTTTTAACTCTTCCAAGGTTGGAGGGCTATCTGGTGGTAGAGTTAATATATTTAAAATATCCTCTTTGTTAGTGACCTGAGTTTTGTTTTCTTGTGGCGGTTTTATATTTGTAATAATATCTGTTTTTTTGATAATCGGATCAGGTTTGCTCACCCTGTTTTCAACCTGTGGTTGAACAGGTTTTTTATCAAAAGATGAGCTTAAATGTATAACAACTCCGGTAAAAATCCCGACTACCGCAACAACCAATGCAAACAGCATCCTATTATCTTTTTGTTTGACTGGTATTATTGACTCCACCTCACTTATGGGAATATCCGGTGAGTTGTCTTCCATGACGGGTTTGCTATATTCAGGCAGAGACCTGGTCAAAAGGGCAAAGTTGTTTTGTGAGGTAATCAGGGCATAAAGGTTTGCCATCAGCCCCAGTTGACGTAGTTCCAAAAAATCATCATCTGGTAACTCTTCCAATTTTTTTTGGTCAAGTATAAAAAAGTTGCTTAGTTGAGCAACTTTCTCACCGGGTAAAAACTCAGATAGCTTTTTTGTTTGAAATAGATTTTTTTCGTAGAGTTTATAGACAACCCAATCTGTGTGACCCATCTCTTTTTGATAATTGAGATGTTTTTTACGAATATTGTTGAGAGTAGGGGTAGCCTCTCCAGTTGGGGTAAAAAGTGGTAGTCCGGTATTGTCAGGACTCTCATTTTTAAAATGGGGTGCATTTCTATCGATAAGAAGTGTCAGCTCGCCATTTTCATCTATGTGACCAGGATAGAAAGGATAGCTTGATAGACTAGCCGGAATCATCCTGCTCTCCATCCACTCCCCCTGCTTGGTTATGGATACATTACCCCGGGCTTGTTCTGTTCCCAGAAGAGCCATTGGGGTTAATTTTTCGTCACCTTTGCTAAGATAAAAGATGATGGGATAACATCTTGAAGCTTCAATCAACTCTGAAAAGAGGAGGGGAGCCAAGAGTCGTTTTGCCATATTGCTATAGCAATTTTGTGGCGTATAAATTAAATCTTTGTGTTCTGCCGGTTGCAAAATTTCAAGTTTTATATTCATCTCTACTTTTTTGTCCTTACAGCTCACTAATTTTCTTTAACAAAATGTTTAAGTGTAGGTGATGTGCTAATGCGTAATAATATAATAATAACACTACCAGCTACGTAGTATAATACATTATCAAATTTATCATTATCTAAGCCAGAATTAATCACATAACATATGAAAATACCAGCACAAATACCCAAAATAGTAGCAATTCCCAAAAATTTATTTTTTTTAATCACTTTTTTTGTCAGAATTTGCCACTGTCTCAAATAAACAATAGCAGTTTCTTCCCCTCTTTTTTGCGAGATACATAGCATGGTCGGCATTACGTAACAGGGTCTCGATATCATTGCCATCTTGGGGTATAATTGTAATTCCAATTGAAGCAGATATTCTTACAACTTCCCCCTCCAGATCAAAAGGTTTTTGCAAAGATTGCAGAATTTTTTCTGCAATCTTTACTGGATCACCATTGACTGAAATTTCCGACAAAACCACAGTGAACTCATCTCCACCCATACGGGCTACAGTATCTGTTTGTCGAATACAAGCAAGCATTCGTGCAGAGACATCTTTAAGTAGTTGATCACCAGCAGCGTGGCCCAGTTCGTCATTGACCATTTTGAATCTATCTAAGTCAACAAACATCAAACCCATCTGTGTATTGCGTCGCTCACACATGGATATTGCAGATCTGAGACGGTCCATAAAAAGGGTTCTGTTGGGTAGATCTGTTAACTCATCGTGGGTTGCTTGATGTTGTATTCTCTCTTGAGCCTCTTTGCGATCCAATAGAATGCGTATACGTTGTCTGAGAACTGCCCAATGAATAGGCTTTGTAATATAATCTTCCGCACCAACTGCAAAAGCCAGGTTGACTGAATCGTCATCTGACAAAACTGTGACCATCACAATAGGAGTCTGTCTACTGCCTGGGATGGTTCGGATCAATTCACATGCTTGAAATCCATCCATATCCGGCATATCGGCATCTAACAGTGCCAAATCTGGATTGTGTTTTTTATAGGCATCAACTGCCTCATGGCCATTTGTAACCAATATCGATTCATAACCATTTTCTTTCAAAAATGTATCGATAAGGTCTAATATCACCTCGTCATCATCAGCAACAAGGATAAGAGGAGTTTTGAGTATATTTTGTGTGTTCAAACATCTTCTCCATGTAAAAATAACTCTAATTCCCTCTGGACAACTTCACACTCTTCTTTAAGATATTCAAATATATCTTCATCTTCAGGAAGTTTACCATTTTTGGCCGCCAACTCAATCTGGTGGCAAATAGATACAAGATTTTCAGCACCAAATGATGCTGAAGAACCTTTTAACTTATGAGCTTTACTTTTTAAATCATCACTATTATGTTTTTCAACGGCTTCCATGATGTCTGACAATCGAAGTGGTAATCTTTCTAAAAATTTCCCTAATGGTCTATCGATATTTCCACCAAGGTCTTGGCGTAACCTAACCAGTGTCTCCACATTTATACTGTTGAAATGATATTGTTCAATTTCATCGTCTAAACCATTACCATGCTCACTATTATTTACACCATCATGTGAGTTATTACTATCATCTTTTTCAGTTTTTGAAAAACTATCTATAACATCAAGCAGGTGTGTCATACGTATTGGTTTGGAAAGATACATGTCACAACCAGCAACCAATGTTTTATCAAGATCATCCTTCATGGCATTTGCTGTAAGTGCAATAATTGGAATAGGCTCTATATCCTCCTGTTTTTCCAAAGCTCTTATACGCCTTGTTGCCCCATAACCATCTAACACAGGCATCATCATATCCATCAATATTATATCAAAACTGCCTTTGGAAAACTCTTCTACAGCCTCTAAACCATTTTTTGCAACTTTAACGGTATGATTGGTTTTTTTGAGAAAAGCCTCAATCACGATTATGTTATCAATGGCATCATCAACCAAAAGAATATGCATGGCTCTTTTTTCTATTGTTTTTTTGTTCTTGATAGTGCCACGAGACTTTTGTCTTTTCACCTGTGTTATTGTTCGGTCTGCAAGATCTCCCTTTGATCTTGGCAAACGTGCGGTAAAACTAAAAATACTACCTTTGCCAGTTTCACTCTCTACTTGAATGGAGCCTCCCATCTCTTCCACAATATGGTTGCATATGGATAGCCCAAGACCTGACCCACCAAAGCGACGGGTTATGGAGTTGTCGGCTTGGGTAAAAGGTTGAAAAATGGTTTTAATCTTATTTTGTGAAATCCCAATACCTGTATCCTTTACCACAAACAAGATACGATCTGCAAAATGGGATTTAACTTCAAGTTCTACTGTTCCTACTTCTGTGAATTTAATGGCATTACCCAATAAATTTAGTAATACCTGACGGAGACGTTGGGGATCACCAACAACTATTTTTTCGCATTTTGTGTCTAACTGATGTTTAAAATCCAGCCCCTTTTTACTGGCTTTTTGTTGCAGAATATGTACGGTACTGGATATTAAATCTGGAAGGTTGAATGAGACCGTCTCGAGCTGTAGTTGACCTGCTTCTATTTTAGAAAGATCGAGTATATCATTTATCAGAGCCAACAACCCTTCACCTGCATGGGTCAAAACCTCTAAATGTTTTGTCTGTGTTTTATTCAGCCCACTCTCTGCCAACACCTCTCCCATACCCAAAATGGCATTCATGGGGGTTCTTATATCGTGGCTCATTGCAGCTAAAAATTGACTTTTGGCTCTGTTGGCTAATTCAGCATTCTGTTTTGCCTCACAAAGATCATCCTCTGCCTTTTTTCTATCTGTGATATCGGTAGCAATTCCACCTATGGCAAATATTTTGTTCTCATCATTGTATAAGGGAAATTTAACAGAGATGTAGGTATGGTATTCATTGTTGTGATATATAACCTCTTCAATTTCAAGTGATTTACCTTGCTCTAGCACTTTTAAATCATTTTCATATAGTTTTTGCGCTATATTGTTGGGAAAAAGATCAAAGTCACTTTTATCGATAACATCTTGGTTGGATACTTTGAACAGCTCTTCAAAACGTCGGTTTATCAACATATAGCGACTGTCAATATTTTTTAGAAATACCACAGCTGAAGTGTTTGCGAGAATTGCTTGCAGTTGATTTTCGCTTTTCACTAATAAATCCATGGTCTTGTGTAGCTCTTGTTCTCCCAGTTTTTCTTCTGTTATATCAATAAAAAACCCTCTTAATCCGGTGACTTTTCCATCAGTTCTTACCAAAGTTACAACATCTCTGAGCCAAACAACTTTACCTAGAGCAGATATTGCCCGGTATTCAAAATCGTGATCCTCACCATTTTCTGTGGATGTCAAACAGAATCTAGTTGCCTCTTCTCGATCCTCAGGATGTAGTCTGCTTCTCCAATAGTCGATATCTGTCCATTCTTGGGCTGGATATCCCAGAAGATTATAAATCTGCGGCCCGATATAGGTAAACTTGAAATATTCTACATCCATTTCCCAAGGTACAAAATTGGATGTTTCCAATAAAAGTCTGTACTTATCCCGACTTTCATTGAGTGCGTTGTCACGAATTTGTCTATCTATTATCCGTTGAATTCTTAATCGTAATACAGACCAGTTGAGAGGTTTGGTAATGTATTCATCAGCACCAACTTCAAAGGCACGATCCACCGATAGCTCATCTGCCAAAGCGGTGATCATGATAACCGGTATAGATCTGTTTTTGGGGTTTTTGTTAAGCTCTGAACAGACAAAAAAACCATCCATCTCAGGCATATTGGCATCTAACAATATAAGGTCGGGTCTATTGTTTTCACAATAAGCTAGAGCATCTTTACCATTTTCTATCTCTTTGACAAGATAATCTCTGGTTTCCAAAAAACCAGCTAAAGAGTCACGAAAATCTTCATCATCGTCAACAATCATTATCAACGGCTTTAAATTTGCAGGATCGTTCATATTCATATATTCCCAATCACTTTTTGCAACTCGCCTATAACGTTTTCACTCTCGTTTGTCATTTCATCTAAAAGTGCCAATAGCTTGTCTTGTTGATTGTTTATTATAAGTTCTTCAAGTTGGTCACATAGCTCTCCCAACCTTGTGGCACCGAACTGTTTTGCCATGCCCTTTAGTTTATGGGCAGCCTGTTTCACTTCAGATAAATTATTCTCTTCAATGCCATTTTTTATGACCTTCAACTGCTTTGGCAGACGATTGATAAATCGGTCGATGATTTTGTCACTTCTGGGGCCAACCTGCTCCTTATAGTCCATAAGGGCATCAACATCAAAAGCAGGTAGATTTTTTTTGGGGAGTTTTGTATAAGAGCACCATTTTTCAATCATCTTTTGTAGATCACTAGCCTGAATAGGTTTGGCTAGATAGTCATCCATACCTACTGAGAGACAGTGTTCTCTGTCATCTGCCATGGCTTTGGCTGTAAGAGCTACAATTGGCAGGCGTGCAGATCCTTCGTTGCTCTGTTCAATTTCCCTTGTTTTTATGGTTGTCTCATAACCATCAAGCCCTGGCATGTGACAATCCATAAAGACCAAATCATATGTTTTTTGCTCCATAAATTGCAGAGCTTCTTCACCATTCTTCGCCCAGTCGGCTTGATAACCAAGATTATGTAGCATCTCTATTGCTACCTCGGCGTTGATATCGCTATCTTCAACAATCAAAAGTTTGCAGGGATATTTTGGATTAGCGAATTTTTTGGCAATTTTGGTTTTAACATCTTTTTCTTTTGATTTCTTGCCATGGTCAGTTTTATGTAAAACATCAAAAATAGAGTTGTACAATATTGATCTACGTACCGGTTTTCGCAACAATATTTTTAAATTTTCGGTGTTGTTGAGAATTGGCTCTTCATGGTCGGCAACTGATGACAGAAGAATAACGGGAATTTTTGCCAGGTTAGGCTCTTTTGCCATATATTCAGCAAGCTCTACTCCGCTCATACCAGGCATCATGTGGTCCATCAATATCAGGTCAAACTGTCTTTTGTTTTTATCCGCCTCTGATAGCTTTTGTTGAGCCATTATTGCATCTACGGCCTCTTCACATTCCAAACCCCACAAATGCACATATTCTCTGGCAATCTCGCGGTTTATTTCATTATCATCAACAATAAGTATACGGGTCTGGGATAACTTGCTGCTGCTTTCATTCTCTATGGCTTTATTTTCGTGACTGATAATCGCACTGTCATCCCTGAGAAAAGCAATTTCAAACCAGAATGTAGAGCCTCTGCCAAGGGAGCTTTCAAGCCCTAATTTACCACCCAATAGATCCACCAACCGTTTGACAATTGCCAAACCCAGGCCGGTACCACCAAAGTTTCTGCTTGTGGAGCTATCGCCCTGTACAAAAGGTTCAAATAGACCCTCCTGAATCTCACGGGGTATACCAGCACCTGTATCTTTAACCTCAATACGAATATTGATCATCTCATCAGTGCGGTTTTTTTCAATAACGTTTACCATCACGCTTCCCTGTTTGGTAAATTTTATTGCATTACCAATCAGGTTTACCATCACCTGACGAAGACGGCTGATATCGCCAATAATACCGGGGGGCATATCAACAGGTCTAAAACGCAGGGCCAGGTCTAGCTGTTTTTTGCCAGATTCAATAAAAAATGCATCCATCACACCCTCTATCATATCCCGCAGATCAAAAGACTTTTCCACCAAATCCAGCTTTCCCGCCTCAATTTTGGAAAGATCCAAAATATCATTGATAATGTGGAGTAGGGACTCTCCAGAGCGGTAGATAACATCGGTATAACGTTTTTGCTGGTTATCTAAACTGGTAGTCAACAACATTTCAGCCATACCCAATACACCATTCATCGGGGTACGGATTTCATGGCTCATTGTGGCTAAAAATTCACTTTTTGATTTTGCACTCTCTTTAGCCTGTTCCAGGGCTTCTGACAGAGCTACATTTTGGATCTGCAGATTATTTTTAGCACTGTTTAACTCAGCGGTTCTTCTGTTAATTATATCTTCCAGTGAAAGGTTGAGGTCAGCTAGCTCTTGCCGTGATCGCAACAGTCGTTGCAGCATGGTCTTCATAGAGTGGCCCAAGGTTGATATCTCATCATTACCAATTAAGGGGATATCAACATTTTCATTGCCAGCTGTTACCTGATCGGCAACCTTGGTAAGCTCCCTGATTGGGCTGGTAAGACGTTTGGCAACTAAAACAGTGAGCAATGTTAACAGTATCACACTAAATGCAATTAGAATTAACAGACGGCTACGGAGTATATCTGAACTTTTTTGTAGCTCAGAAAGTTTGGCAACAGCTCCCAACACAAGATGGTGATCTGGTTTGTTCCATTCTGAAAAATGAAAATGGGCCAAAGCTATCCCCAGCTCCTTGTCAGGGAATATTCTTCGGTAGGGGATGGTCTCATGGTTTGGACCGTTCGCCCATTGGCTATAAGTGGAAAAATCATCATCAATTTTGGCCTGTTTGTTAAACTCAAAAGCCAGACGTTTGTTCTCATCGGGATGAATAATATAATCACCTCTACTATTGGCAAGAAAGTAGTAGATGTTTGGTGGTGGGTTTAGTAATGAGTGGCTTAAAAGCTCAAAATCAACACTGATGATAACTATACCAAAAGTCTCTTTAAAATAGCCCTCAACCGGCATTGCAACACGCATTACAGTTGTAGGTGGATAGCTTATTTTGCCGTTTTCACGATTAAGATTAACCTTGGAAAAATAGAGCTGCCCTTTGCCGACGTTCATTGCTTCTTCAAAATATTTACGTTGGGCTTTTTGTTGTAACTCATCAGTGGTAACAGTTTCCAACATGGAGTCAAGTCGATCAACTCGCACTATCTCCATACCTCTGTTTTGCTTACCTATTAATCTTATTTTGGCATATTCAGGCCGTTGCTCCATTATGGTGGAAAAACGTCTGGCTAAACGTTGTTGCCAGAGTTCGGAGGTCATGTTCTGCTCTTCATCATATCCTTCATTGTTGTCAGCACGGATGATACCAGCAACTGCATCACTTTTTGCCAGATTACGCAGATCTTTTACTACCGTTGTCATTCTATTGTGAAGTACCGCTTTTTCCCTGGCTAATTCATCACCAAGTCGGGCCAGGGCCTGTTTTTGCAAAAGATCATCGGAGCTGTTAAATGATAGCAGCCCGACCCCTAGCACTCCACATAAGGTAACGACCAGAGATATAAGGCCAAACTTTATTGGCAGGGAGAGTTTCATAATCCGCCTCCTTTACTCTCTTGTTCATGGTCCAACAAATCCAGCAAGATCATCTCTGTTAGTTGTAGTAGTTGCATAGAGTCACCAATGGTTCTATCTGTTGCAACTGTATCTGGTGCAACATGTTTGGTGATTCCAAAAAATAGTTTAAGGGATATCAGTTCAGCATGGGCCACGTTGATGATGTTGAAAACATCATTGGCGGTGACATTTTTTGCTATATTTGGTATAGGAGGTTTTTCAGAGGTTGCTCCTGCCCTTTTTTGTACTCTTTGTAGCAACTTTAAGATGTTGTGGGTATGGTGGACAAGATCTTCAAGTTTTGCTTTTTCCCGGTATTGGGGTAGAGGCATATTGTGTCTGTAGCCGAGATGCTCCATTATCTGGTTTAGTTCAGATAATATCTGGCTTGTCTGTCGATATATATCCTTTGGCGCATAGCTATCTGTGCCTAAAATAGTATCGATAAGCTGGGAAAAATGCCAAACATTTTCATATACATCGCTGGGAGTTTTGTTCTCAACTTTTGTCGATGTTAGCTTTGTTAAATAATATTCTGTATCCTCAAAGCCAGCATGGCGATATATAATCTCCATCTCATAATCTAGCCTGACAGCCATTTCATATACTTCTGTTGATGTTATGGCACGAAGTGGATATCTAGGGGTTGCAAGACCTCCCAAACTGTTTTGTCTGCGGAGTTGATCCACTTTATGAAGTGCATCTAGAGTTTTTTGATAGACATGTTTTGGTTGCAGTCCTGTTACTTTTGGTAAACTTTTTTGTTTACTTTTAATTCCCAAGTTTGCTCGGTATCTCTCCAACTCCTCCAGACTATGCAGAGTTACTGCGTATACATCGTCTGGGGTTTTAATCAATGATGTATGGTCTTGTTGCCTTAGGGTTCTAGTCAATGGAAATGTGGGCATCATCTGGGTGGCCCATTCAAGATTTTGAATTACATCATCGGGAGTTTTTCCTGGTTGAACAGGAGGTGTCTTGAAATATCTCTCAACACTTAGGCGGAACTTGATTCGTTGTAACTCTGCAATAACATTCTGCAGAGCATCATATACTTTTGTTGGGGTAATAACCTTTTTTTCAATCACAGGAACTTCGGCTGGAGATATCCACAGGTTTTTTTCTGCCTTTGCTATTCTGGTCAACAGTTTGTAGGCAGATTTCAGGGCATGGTTGGGATGTTTGCCAGTGGTTTTTTTAGGCTTTTTTATATCTATTGGTAGGTTTTGAGTTTGTCGTAAAAAACGTACAAGATCAACAATATGTTGGCTCTGCGCATAGACATCTGCTGGGTTGAACCCTCTGACTCCCAAGACTGGATCCAGTGCTAAAGATATTTCCCATAAATTTCTGTATACATCGTTAGTATCTTTTCGTTGTGTTGAATGTTGTGTCGGTAGCAGAATATCAAAAAGATCCCCCCCTTTTAGTTCAATCAACAGTTTCATTTCATCCACAAGACGGGTTACAGTATCAAAAATTCCATCATTGTTTATATGTCTTGCAGGATAGGGAGGTATTGATATCTCTCCTAGTTTATGGTTAACACGCAAACGGTTTATCTTTGCTAGAACCTCAAGGGCTTTTTGCATTATGTGTCGAGGTTCTTTTGCTGTTTGTGTCGCCACCAATGGCCAAGGATTGTTGATTTTCTCCCCTTGACGAAATTTTTCAGTATATTTTTCCAAAATCAATGTCAGGTGATAGACGTCTGCGGGAGTTTTTTCTGCTACTGGTGCAGCATAAGCTTGTGGTTTAAAAGCAATAAACGTAATTATCAGCAGAATAAAAAGGTAAGCTGGTAACTTTACTCTTTCGTTTATTTTACAAGGGTACTTATGGTCAAACATTTTTGATCTCCAAACAAAGCACAAATTATCAGCTGTATAATTTCACACCTAGATTTTCTGACTGTTTACGTATCAAAGACTCTAAACGTTCGGTTGGAATTGGCTTTTGAAAAACAGACATACCAGCTGGTAGGCCTCCTTGCATGTCGATCTCTTCATTATCCAAAGCTGTTACCACAACAATGGGGGTGTTGACTAACTCCTCTCTTTTTCGCAAACGATGGATCATTTGAAAACCATCCATATCGGGCATGGCCAGATCGGTAATAATTAAATCTGGCGTACATTTACCAATTGATATCAGTGCATCAAAACCACTTTTAGCCGTCATAAGGTTGATTGGAATGGACCATGAATTAACCATGGTTTCATATAGTGAAATGATTATTGAGTCATCATCAACAACCAATAGAGTGATGGACTCTTTGTCTTCTCTTGGTTTAAGAGTGGCTTGACGTTGTTGCAGAATAGCATCGACTGATTGTTTAGAAATACGTCGGTGACCACCGGCTGTTTTCCAGCCGTTAATTATCCCTTTTTCAGCCCATCCTTTAATAGTTGTAGGCGCAACCCCCAACACTTTTGCGGCATGGCTGGTTGAAAAGTACATATCTTGATTTGACACTTTTAATAAACCTCAATAATTAACCTAAAAAAAAGATTTAAAACGACATAATCGACAAAATCGTCTAAAACAACATAAACGACCAAATCGACAAAAACGACAAAATCGGCAGTTATGCTAGCAAACATTATTACCAAAAGCAAAAATTTTTATGTAACCTGTAAATATTCTCTATATTCTCGTAAACTTAGGGTTTGTGTAGATAGTGGACTAACAATAGTAACGAGAAGGGTGAACCGTGGTTTTGACAATTTCTAAGAGCCAAACAGCAGTTTTTGTTGGTATTTTTATTATTTTACTGGTTATTATCGGTGTCTCATTGACCAACAGTCAGGCTGAAGGTCGCGCACCAAATAGCAAAGATTGCAACAATGTTCTTGAAGTTGCATCTCTTCTACCTCCCCACATCACAGCATATTTCGGCATGGATAGTTTAACCAATGTAGAGAACATTAGAGGAGACTTGAACAGAAGCCTGTCTCAGCTATTGGCCCAGAATAAAGAGAGGTTTTCTTGGAAATCCATAGATTTTGATGAGATTTTACTTGAGTGCCAACTTGCGTGGCGGAAGAACAAAGTAGAACTTTTTAAAAAAATTCAGATTCGGGCCAATCTTTTGTCGCCAGCTTTAGATGACATTAAAGCCAACTATCCTAATATATCGAGTGTAGAAGCTGGACAATGGTTGGGTGAGGGGTTTCGTAGCTCACAAATCAAACGCTATAAAGATAGAGGTATGACACCATTCCAAGCCCGTTTAGAAAAAATGCGTAATAAAAAGTGAAGAACCCTACCTCAATGATCTTTGTAGCTTTGACTATATGTTGATCTCTTCACAACTATTTGAGTTTTTTATTGTTGGTCTTCTAACATCAACACACTGCCTTATCATGTGTGGGGGAATTGTTGGTGCTCTTACCATTAGCCTGCCCATCAAAACCCGCCAGGATGCAGGGTCACTTTTTAACTTTTTGGTGACCTATAGCATAGGCAGAATATTGAGTTATGCCATAGCCGGGTTTCTTGCAGGTCTGTTTGGGGAGTTGTTGGTCAACTATTTTAGTCTTCATGAGAGACATTCGCAAATACTGTTTACCTTGAGCACCTTCATTCTGGTTGGTATCGGCATGTACATAGCAGGTTGGTTGCCTGAATTTGCTCGTCTGGAAAAGCTTGGTTCCAGGTTGTGGAGGCATATTGAACCAATTGCCCAGTCATTACTGCCTGTTAGGAGTAAAACACAGGCTCTGTTTTTGGGCTTTCTTTGGGGTTGGCTACCTTGTGGAATGACCTATTCTGTATTAATATGGTCTGCTCTACTAGGGGATGCTCTTTTGGGAGCACTGGCTATGGCGATCTTCGGCTTGGGCACTGTACCGGGAATTCTCGTAGCTAGCTATTTTTCTGGACGTTTTCATATGTTCCAGAAAAAAGGTTTGAAAAGAGGGCTGGGAATTCTAATTATTATGCTAGCCTTGGTTTTTGGTCTGTTTGGAGTACCGAATCATTCCGACCGCCACGGGTTTAACGATGGTATGGGCAAAGGGTCTTCTTACAACCAATGATCACAACATGTAATGGTAAAAGATAATGGTTGACCAAGAACAGTTCCTCGGTGAATCACCTGAATTTATGGCAGTACTCCGTGCTGCCGGGTTGGTTGCTCCAACTGATGCAACAGTGCTTGTCTCTGGTGAATCTGGCACGGGCAAGGAGTTGCTCTCTAAATATATCCACCGTCATAGCCGTCGTAGTGGTGAGCCATGGATCACCATCAACTGTGCTGCTCTACCTGAAACATTGGCAGAGTCAGAGCTATTTGGTCACGCCAAAGGGGCTTTTACAGGGGCAACGATACATAAAAAAGGTTGGGTGCAGGCGGCAGATGGTGGAACCCTCTTTCTAGATGAAATATCAGAATTGCCAATTTCCATACAGGCAAAGCTTTTACGCCTGTTGGAGTCAGGGGACTGTCAGGGTGTTGGTCATTCACGCATTTCCAAGGTAGATGTAAGGATTATCGCTGCCACCAATAAATATCTACCCGATCTAGTTAAAAAAGGGCTTTTCCGTGAGGATCTCTACTACCGTTTAAATATAGTTCCTTTAGAGCTGCCCCCTTTAAGAGAGCGTTTACTTGATTTACCTCTATTGACTAAAACTTTTCTTGAAACTGTCGCCAATAAAAATAGTTCTCCCCTAACCTCTATATCTAAAAGTACCATGGCTGTTTTAAACAGTTACTCCTGGCCTGGAAATATTAGAGAGTTAAGAAATTTTTGCGAGAGAGTTGCAATACTCCATGCTGGTGGTGAAGTAAAAGTGGAAAATATTCCTTGGGAGATGCGACAAGAGAGTAATGCTGATGCTAACCAGACAATGGGTGGTCTTTTTACCCTACCCAATGAAGGGTTGGATTTTTTGCAGATGGAACGCGATCTCATTGGTCAGGCACTGCAACGAACCAATGGTAATAAAAGTAGGGCAGCGCGGTTATTGGGATTTTCCCGTGATACCTTCCTCTATCGGATAAAAAAATTCTCTATTCTCAGCTAAAAAATGGCCAAAAAACATCTACAACTGGCGAGCCTAAGCAGCCCAATAATGTTAAATGAGTACCGCTTATATTTAACATAGCTGGTTATTGGTTTGCCCTAAAAAAAAAGTGGGGTTATACCCTCCTATTTTATCGGGGCTGTAGCAAAGGCAATTCGTTGAATGCCGCTTAGTTGAGCAACAGATAGCAACTGGGCAATTTTTTTGTAGGGTGTTTCGCCATCTCCTCCCAACCGCAGCACAGCTTCTGGTTTATCATTAAATATTTGTGACAGTTCAGTTGGTAGTTTTTCTAAAGATACAGCTTTGCCATCCAACAACATAGTGCCATCTATATATACAACAAGATCAACTACATTTTTTTCCACATCTGTTGGTGCTGCTACTTTGGGTAGCTCAACCTTTAAGGCTTTTGCCATGATGGGGGCAGCTATTATAAAAATTACCAGCAAAACCAACATTACATCCACTAATGGCGTAACATTTATCTCCACCAAGGGTTGGTCTGGGTCGCTACTGTTTATCACGCCCCCAGCCACTATTGTTTCTCCAATGTACTGGGGTATAAAGCTGACTGTTCCATGGCTTGGTTGATTGTGTGTAGGGCGTTTCCTTCCAAGGTGGAGGTTAAACGCCGAAGCCTTCGCACCAACATATTGTAGCTCATAACTGCTGGTATGGCGGCAAAAAGACCAACTGCGGTGGCAACCAGAGCCTCTGATACTGGACCTGCTATCATATCCATTGATAGTGTGGCCTCACCACCCAACCCTTGTAGTGCGTGCATAATACCCCACACCGTACCAAATAGACCGATAAATGGAGCAGAGCTTCCTATGGTAGCTAAATATGTAAGGCCATTTTCCAATTTGATACGCTGTTCTTGAAGGGCTTGGGCCATATTTGCTTCAATTGCTTTGCGGTCTGCTCTGTTTTTGGACTGCAGCCAACTATCGGCAATATACAAAAGGTGTATCGATGGTATGTTGCTTTTTGTCTCTTTATAAAGTGAATTAATATTCTCTTTTTTTGTTGCTAGAGTATGGTTTAGCTCTTTTTCCCTACGGTGTAGTGATGATAGTTGCCACATTTTATAGAGCATAACCCACCAACTCAGCAGTGAAGCAAAGATAAGCACCACAAAAACCCCTCGTACAATCCAGTCGGAACTACCCCACCAGCTAAACCATGATAATATTGATTGGGACACACTTTTCTCCTAAAGATATTTTGCTCTAGCTATTTAGCAAACTAAAACGAATGGGAACCTCAACTGAGGCTCTAACAGTGACAGACCCCATTTTTGCTGGAATAAACCGCCATTTTTTTACTGTTTGCATGGCACAGCGATCTAGCACCTTATGCCCTGACCCTTTTTTAACCCGAACTCCCAATGGAAAACCTTCAGAATCCACATCCACGCTCAACAAAACCAGCCCCTCCAAGCCACGTCTGCGGGCAATAATCGGATATATCGGCTTGGGGTTGTTCAACGTGGATACCTTGCCTATGGGGGGGGTAAAAGCTGAGGGCTGTTTAGTAACGGTACTGACCTGTTTACTGGTTGTTTTGGCAATTCCAGGTTGTGGAGTTGCTTTTTTGATATCGGGTTTTGCAACAACCTTTTTTGCCAAGTTTTCTTTTTTGGCTGGTTTAAGCTTTGGTTGTGATTGTGGTGTAGGTAATGTTTTTTTGGTAACTGGTATCGCAGTTTTGGCGGCTGTTTTAGGTAGCACAGCTGGTGCAGGTTTATTAATTTCTGTTGGCACAAGCGCAGCTTCTGGTTTGCTAGTTGCTTTAACTTCGTTTTTCACCTCTGTTTTTGTATTATTTGATTTGGATGGTAGATTGACAAATTCAAAGCTACTAGTTGAAATGGGGGCAGGGGGTATGTAGTCAGGTTTTATCAATAATGGAAGAACCAGGCTCACATGGAGGGCCAAAGCCACTGCCAGGGTTATGATTTTTCCCAAAAGCACCTTTTGAAAATCCACTTGCCATCCAAAATCTGTTTGCACCATAACTATAATCAAACCCCTAGATTTAAACGATACAGACCTAGAATCACCAGGGTGATACCAGCCAAAATCGCCAACCATCTGCCCAGCCATGGTCGCTCAAAGGTGATGTTTTTTCCCATTACCCCCACAAGAGGCATGATAAAAAGCAGTGGAGTTAAAGATGTGCCCATGCCAAACAGAGCACCATATTCGGCCCCTTGCATAACCTCTCCGGTCATTGCACTGAGAGCCAAAAGGGATGTCAATGGGGCGCAAGGAACAAGGCTCATAGAGAAGCCCAACAGTAAAGGAGGGAGGCTTCCCCCTTTGTTGTTGGGTGGACATTGGCTAGCTGTTTTTTTTGGCATAATCAGCCAAATACCAGCTAAAATACCACTTAAACCAATGGCTATATGGCCCAAACCATCTGTGAGAGTATCGGTTATCCAGATTCCCAAAAATCCAGCCCCAGCCCCAAGAAGGGTGTAGGCGATAATTTTACCGGTTAAAAACATCCCTGTATCGGCTAATGCAGACCAGCCACCATGTCCTCGACCCAGGGTCCAGGTTCCCAAAAATGGCAGACAAGTGGCAGCACATGAGGTCAAGCCCACAGAAATTCCCATGAGTAAAACCGAAAATAGAGTTGGTGCAACCATGGGATATAGCCCAGTTGGATCAGCCATGGTTTTCACCGTTATTTGTTATTGACTGCACCTTTTTTGCTGTTCCATCTGGTTTTTCTCTGCTGCTACGGCGACGAAAATAGGTGTTTGAAGATTTAAACAGGGTAATAGGACCAAAACGGAGTGCTAAAACATTGTCGTCAGGACAAAACTCCACACAACGACCACACAAAG
>JADFZS010000320.1 GCA_015232405.1 Magnetococcales bacterium
CTGCATTATACATTTGAAACTCCAGAAGATATTCTAATTTGGGATGTTGGCCACCAATCTTATCCCCATAAAATAATCACCGGACGCAAGGAAGAGATGTGCACCCTACGTAAAGAGGGTGGTCTTTCAGGTTTTACCAAAAGGTCGGAAAGCTCCTATGATCCTTTTGGTGCAGGACACTCATCCACATCCATTTCAGCAGCATTGGGTTTTGCCATCGCCAACCGCAATTTAAATGAAGATCGTTGGGCTGTCGCTGTAATTGGTGACGGAGCCATGTCAGCAGGCATGGCTTTTGAGGCACTTAACAATGCTGGCAGCTATGATTCAGACCTTAAGCTTTTGGTCATTCTCAACGACAACGAGATGTCAATTTCACCCAATGTTGGAGCCTTGTCCGCCTCTTTGAGCCGCATATTAAGTGGCCAGGTCTATACACGTCTTAAAGATGGCACTGGCAAAATGTTGGGAAAAATCTCCATGCCTCTACTGGATGCTGCAAGAAAAGCCGAAGAGCATGTTAAAGGTATGTTGATACCGGGTACTTTTTTTGAGGAGCTGGGTTTTGAATATTTTGGTCCTGTTGATGGTCACGATTTCAACCAACTGTTACCAACCCTAAACAATATAAAACAGTTAGATGGTCCTGTTTTGCTCCATGTAGTGACAAAAAAAGGGAAAGGATTTGCACCAGCGGAGGCCAACCCATGTACCTACCATGGAGTGTCACCCTTTGACCGCAAAAAAGGGGTGCTACCAACCAACGGCAAAAAAGCTACCTATACCAATGTTTTTTCTGAAACTCTCATAGAGCTAGCCCAAAACAACAACAAAATAATGGCAATAACCGCAGCTATGCCTGAAGGTACTGGTCTCAATAAATTTCAAGAGAGATTTCCCGACCGTTTTTTTGATGTAGGTATTGCCGAACAACACGCAGTTACCTTTGCTTCGGGTTTAGCATGTAACGGTCATATTCCTGTTGTTGCAATATACTCGACTTTTTTACAAAGAGCCTTTGACCAAGTTGCCCACGATGCTGTTTTGCAAGGTCTTCCTGTGATATTTGCCCTTGATAGGGCAGGACTTGTGGGAGCAGATGGCGCAACACATGCTGGGGTGCTGGATTTAACATTTTTACGTTCCCTGCCCGGCTTGGTAATCATGGCTCCATCAGATGAAAATGAGCTACGCCATATGTTGGCAACAGCAGTTGAGATGGGCAAACCTGTTGCTATCAGATATCCCCGAGGCAACACCCTGGGGTTAGAGGCCAAGCACCCTACTCCCATACCTTTAGGTCAGGGACGAACCATAAAAGCTGGTAATGATATATCTCTGGTTGGGGTTGGTTATCCATCCCATCAGGCTATGTTGGCAGCTGAGATTTTGGAAGAAGAAGGTATATCCGTTGGGGTATATGATATGCGATTTGTTAAACCCCTAGATGAGCAACTATTGCGGGTTGCAGCCACAAAAGCCCCAGTAGTTTTAACCCTGGAAGAGAACTCACTTTGTGGTGGTTTTGGTGCGGCAGCGTTGGAGTTCTATGCCCGTGATGGCCTTTTAGACAGAGGCTTGAAGATTCGCAACTTAGGCATACCAGACCGTTATATTCCCCATGCCGACCAGCAAAGCCAACGCGCCAAGTTGGGGTTGGACAGTAACGGCATAGTCCAGATGGTTAAAGAACTTCTTAAACCCGACAATTCATGAAAAAAAGGCTTGATCTTTATCTTCTTGATAACGGTCTAGTCCCAACCATTGAGAAGGCCCGTGGCTTGATAATGAGCGGACAGGTCTTGGTAGATGACAGACCTGTTGATAAACCTGGAAGCTCAGTTGGTAAAAGTGCCAATGTACGTATCAAGGGTGATAAAGGCAAAAAATGGGTATCACGTGGGGGTTTTAAATTAGACCACGCCATAACACATTGGAAAATAGACCTTAACAATAAAATATGTCTTGATGTGGGAGCCTCAACAGGTGGCTTTACCGATGTTATGTTGACCCATGGAGCCAAACGGGTTTATGCCTTGGATGTTGGCTATGGCATACTTGATTGGAAACTGGTTTCTGATTCACGGGTGGTGGTGATGGACCGTTGCAATATACGCAACCTTACCCCGGATCAAATACCGGAACCCATAGATTTTATAACCACTGATGTGAGCTTCATCTCCCTAAAAAAAGCCCTTCCCCCTGCTTTATCAACTTTAAAACCTGATGGTCATGGCATATCTTTGATAAAACCACAATTTGAGCTACCGCAAAAAGATATTCCCCAAGGGGGGGTGGTAAAAGATAGGGATATGCAGATACAGGCGGTTGATTCAATTCTTAAGCAAAGCAAAGATTGGAGGGTGCAAACCATTGGTACAACACCATCACCAATCACAGGTCCTAAAGGCAACCGTGAATTTTTGTTTTATTATAAAAATTCACGGTCATAGCGTGTAAATATTGCAAATACAAACTAAAGATGCAATATAAGACTTTTATTATTTTGGGTGCAGGGAGATTATCTCCCTGCTAGGTTTGGACAAAGTCCAAGGTTTTGCCTTTGTTTTTAAGTCTTTAAATTTAAAAGCGTGGGGGTTTGGGGGCCTGCAAGGCCACCCAAGGTTTTGCTTATGATCATATAATGTTGACCATGCATTACTATAGACATAATAAATATAATAGCTTGAGATAAGTAAGCACCAATCTTATTTGGTACATTGGCGAAAATTATAATTTTGTGTTTTTAGAAGGCTCCGGCTTTTTTTGACGACCCTGTTTTTTTTCTTTGAACCCAATTCTGTCGAACGGATTGACTACACTGGTTGCGATATTTTTTAAGTGAGCACTGATCCGTTTTAGATAACGCAGTTTGAGAGCCAAAGCTGCTGACTCTGTAGCCGAAATACCTTCAACTCGACCTGCTACAATGTCTTCTATGAGTCGGTCACAGGTTCGACGGGTCTGTTTGCGGTGGATGTGGATGATTTTTCGTGCTTCATCGGCCTGGTATTCCTTAAGGATAAAAACTATATGGGAAAAATGATCGTTAAGTGCATTTTCTATTTCACGTAGGGGTTTTTC
>JADFZS010000321.1 GCA_015232405.1 Magnetococcales bacterium
GGGTATTTGGCATGCGTAAGGCTCGGTCCACCTTTTTATCTTCTCTGGCATCCACAAGTTGGGCTGTAATTCTGCTGGGAATATCCTTCTTGGCTGGGTTTGAGATCCTTAAAGTGGTGGAGATAACCTCCCTACCCGGCTTGAACTATCTGCCATCTTTTTTGCTCACCCCTTTAACCACCCAGACAGAACACAACATCATCATCACTTTAGCAGCAGTGATTACCGGTTTTTCGGTTTTGTTTGTCTTGGGTTATGTAGCAAAAGCATTTATTGATGCTATTCGTCTGGCAATTGTTACCAGCTCTTTGAAAAAATATCGAAATATCGGCAAAATGGAGGATCCCAACTCTGGCATTACCCAGTGGCACTGGTGGATCTATCCTCTATTTTCACGTCTTTGGAAGGAGTTTGCCGAAACCCTACACCGCCAGCCCAACCCCGATGCCAAGGAGGGGGAAAACAGCGTTTTATATCGGGCCACAATGCCCGCCGAGGTTATATTCAACGTTCAGACGTTGGTTGATATCCCACTGCGAGTGGAGTTCTTCCGCCATCTACCGGGTATTCTCACCGGGGCAGGTATTGTCAGTACCTTTGCTGGTATACTGGTTGGTCTTACGGAGTTTAACCCGGTTGTTGTGGCAGAGTTGGTTACCCAAGAGCTGAAAAATCTTTTTGTCGGTGTATCAACCGCCTTTGTTGCCAGCTTTTTTGCCATTTTTATCGCCATACTAATAACTGTCATCGAGAAATTAATTCTCCAGTGGCGTTATAGCCAGGTGGTTGGACTGCAAGGCTTTTTAGATGACTGCTTCAAATCTGGAGCCGAACCGGAATATCTCGCTAAACTGGTTGAAAATGGTGATGCTGGCCTGCAACGTTTAGAGATTGGACTGACAAAACTGGCAGAATCCCTAAACCCAGAGGCAAAAGAAGAGCAAAACAACGAAAACCTGGAGGCGATGATAGCTCGTTTGGGTGAATCTCTGGCTGAGGATCGCAAAGAGACCGTTGAAGCATTGGACCTGGCAATTCGTGAAGGATTTGCCGCCCCTTTAAAGGTCATATCCAAGGCTGTTGAAATCACATTAAAGGAACAAGGCAGAAGACAAGAGGAGATTCGCAACCTGGAGAACCGCCTTTCCGGGTTTGGTGAACGTATGGATGTCGCCTTGCGAGAGCTTGCCCGAGGAATGACAGGGTTTAACGAGGCATTACTAAGACTTGATGAGACCCATGAGGAGAGTATTGAGAAAATTGCCACCACAATTTCCGATACTAAACAGCAACAATCATCTGAGCCAGGCAGCGATATAGAATATTTTAAAACCATTGCCCAAGAGCTAAAAGAGCTAAGACATGATAAAAGCCAGGAAAATACCGGCAGTGGTAAACAGTCAGAAGAGTTGGTTAATGATTTTAGCAACAAACTGCAAGAGACCCTAGCCTCATTCAGCAAGCAACTACCATCTCAAGAGGGTATGGGCCAACTAGTTGATCTCCTAAAACAGGGAAGCAACGCTGGCATAGCAGAGGCAAGAGAATCTTCCAAATCCATAGTTGCAGCGATTGAAAATAGTGGTGGCAGACAAGAGAGCACCATACTAGAAGCCATGAACGCCCTGGAGGCAGCAACGGCAGCTCGCCTGGAAGATTCCACCAACAAAGTTACAAAATCCATAACAGAGATCATAAGTACAGCTGTGGATAGTGAAGTAAAAGAGATTAAAGAGGCTGTGCATGATGCAGCCCAGGATATCAAATCGACAAATAACTCCCCTTCTGTCGAAGAGATAATATTGGCTATAGGCTCTGCAAGCTCTCGCCAAGAGGATATAATGACAGATATTCTCAAAGCTCTGGAGTCCAATATTGCCGATGGTAATAGAGTTAACCAAGAAAAAGTAACTGAGAAAATTAAAGAAACATTAGAAAAAAGTGACACTCCCACCAATGACGAAATTATAGCTGCAATCAGCTCTTCTAGTTATCGCCAAGAGGATATAATGAACAATATTCTCAAAGCGTTGGAGGCCAACAATGCTGCTAGCCCAAATCCCGAAAATGATGCCAGGGTAATAAAAGAGGCCATAGCAGAAGCAGCTCAAGATATCCTGGCAAAAAACAATTCCCCAACACCAGAAGAGATTATTGGAGCTTTGGGAGCAGCAAACTCTCGCCAAGAGAGTATAATGAACAATATCTTAAGGGCATTGGAAAACAATATTGCAGCAACTCCAAAAATATCGACCCAGGAAATAAATGAAACTATCAACAAAAGCATAAACAGTGCCGTAGCCGAAAGTACTGACGGTCTAAAAGATGCCGTAACTGATGCTGCAGTTAGTATCCTAAAACAGAAAGATGATACCCCACCTGTAGAACATTTAATAACAGCCATTGGCAACGCCAACTTACGGCAAGAAGCGATAATGGCTAATATTCTCAACCAGTTGGAGAAGAACAACAGAACACAACAAAGCCCGCTTTTAACAGAGGTTCATAACACTACATCAAGTAGACAGGAGGGTTTTCCCATTCAGGAGATAATCGCAGCAATTGGCAATGCAAAATCAAGCCAAGAAGCGATAATGGCTAATATTCTTGAAATGTTACAGAATAAAGCAAATGAACAGCCAACTCTTTCAGCCCAAGAGATAACAGACTCCGTAAAAGAGAGTGTAATAAGTGCTGTTGCCGACTCATCCCAGGATATTAAAAGAGCCGTTACCCAAGCGGCTAACGATATACTAGACGATAATGAAAATGGCCCATCTACTCAAGATATTAAAGAGGCTGTTGCCCAAGCGACTAACGAAGCTTTTGCAGCTAACAACAATGCTTCTCCATCAACTCTAGACATTAAAGAGGCTGTTGCCCAAGCTGCTAAAGAAATTTTTGCTGCTAATAATGATGGAATAACTGCACAGGATATTAAAGAGGCTGTTACCCAGGCGGCTAATGATGTTTTTGCTGCTAATAATGATGGAATATCTTCACAAGAA
>JADFZS010000322.1 GCA_015232405.1 Magnetococcales bacterium
TTTCCGCAGAATATGCCGGGGTTGGCGGTGGTCGGTGCTTGGGGCCGGAAATAATCATGGAGACCACTTGGTCGGCCTGATTGCCGTAGCTTTCAGAGGCGACCTGAGCAGCTGTGCGGCCTTGATCGTCACGTAAGGCGGGGTCGGCGCCGCGATCCAGCAGGTATTCGACAATGCGCGGATAGTTATTGTCCGCCGCCCAGTGCAATAGGGTCATACCGCCCGGCCCGGCGGCGTTGACCTCCATCAGGGTGATTTTCAGGTTGTCGAGCAAAACCTGCTCGGTATCCCGGCCCTGGGCAAGACCCGAGACTGCCGTCATGGCAAGCGCCGCCGCCAAAATAATTGCCGCTGTTCTAACCATCATTCCACTCCCCGCCAGGCTGCCGGATTCAATGTTCACATGCTTATACTAACACAAAACCGTTTTTTTATACGTTTCACCGGTATTTTGAGCAAATACATTACCGGCTATCATCTTTAATCGGTTCACGGGGTGGGTAAACTTTACACTTTTTTTCCTGAACGTCATCTGGATGTAACAATCAACCGTTAACCTCAACCATGGAAAATCCGTTATTCCTCGTAGTCGCGAGGGGATTATGGGATTGGTAATTTATTTGTTATTTGGAGGCAGGTGCATGGATATCAGGTGGGAGGGTAACACACGGGAAAAGCGGCAGTTGGAATTTTTGCTGGGCAAATGCCGCAACGAGGCCCGGCACGACAAGCTTTACAACCATCTTGAGGCGGTAAAAAGCTATCTTCTGGTCTATCTGATCCAGCAAAACACCATCACCTATCAAATCCGCAACAGCCAGGTGGTCGAAGGCGGCGTCGAGGATCATCTGGTGGAAAACTGCACCCGCTGCGTCGGCGAATGCAAAGAGGCCATGCGCGAGCTGCACAAACTGCTGCGCAAGTATGAGAAAGGCGGTACCGACAGCACCGATTCCATGGATTTCCGGGTCAAATCCACCCGCATCATCGTGCGCCTGGAACAAAACCTGGACCGCTTCAATCAGTTGATCAACAGCGGCGCGTAGCTGAGAGCGTTATTAGGCGCAACAGTCGGGGGGCTGTTGCGCTCTACTCCCCAGCCGCCTCTATATAATTTTTATCTGTGCGGCGCCCTTGAGTAAAAGAGTGAACAATATCAGCGCCAGCGGTGGTGGTGGCCAACTATGCGCCTATGGTGATGGTTTTTTCTTGGTTTTATTAAAATTTGGTGAGCTATATGGATAAAAAAAATTGACGCGGATGTGCTTGATACTTTTTAAGTGCTTATGCAAAATAACGATCATTGGTCTATACGATCCCCGGCGGGGATAATGGCCATTAAAAAGTCATTGTCTTTCGACCAGCTGTTCTAAATGTGGAAAATGAGTGGATTGGAGAATTGATGACCAATATTTTGCGCGCCAAGCTTATGCACGATAAACGGACCTTTCGGGATATTGAAATTTTAAGCGACGCAACCCTCATGGATCTGGCTGAAGCCATCCTGGATGCATTCGAGTTTGAAGATCACGACCACCTGTTCGGCTTTTTCGACAATATGGGCAGAAACTACCTGGACTCCAACGAAAAATATGAACTCAATCTGGATATGGATGACTCCTGGGGCGGGATGGATTCGGGCATGCCGTCCGAGGATGTGGAAGAGACGCTGGTTGGTTCCGTATTCGACGCGGTCAAGCACAAAATGCAGTTTGTTTTTGATTATGGTGATGAATGGCGGTTTGAGGTCGAAATGCGCAATTTCGGCAACCGCAAAAAATCAGTAAAATATCCTCGAATTTTGACCAGCAAAGGAGAAGCGCCGGAACAGTACCCGGAATGGGATGAAAATGCCGAATGGTAGATTGAAATGATGGATCCGAATGTCAGCCCATAGTGCGTGATACGGGCTAAATGGATCACTCCGCAAAGGCATCCTTGAACGGATTGAAGTTAACATCGCCTTGTAACAACCGAAGCCAGCAAAACGGGTTGGAAAAGAGATTCTGGATTCAGTGAAAAATTTAGTACCCCCCTCACATGGGGGTTGGAGGGCAGAGGGTCAAACACAAAAGAACTGAAAGTCCAGACACGAAATGTCTGCTTTTCCTAGAAGCAGACATTCCCACGCATCACCTAACATCGCATCATAATTTTACTAAATGGAGGTTAAAATGGGACTACTTTTTGGATACGGCAAAGAAGACAAGGGTGAAGACTTGAAAGAAGCTCATAATGATGGTCAAAAAGACTACGCCGAAGGGAAAGACTCCAAAAGTCTCCCTATGAGTGGTTTATTAAGCAATAGCAACCAGTTGGCGAGAGAGAAGGCCTATAGAGAAGGTTATAGGCATGCACGTTCTCAGGATAAAAAATAAACCTGAAAAGAAACGACAAAGCCCATATATGGGCTTTGTCTGAGTGAGATTATTTGTACCTTACAATCCTGCCAATAATATTAATTTGTCAATCTGCGAGTTTAAAAAGATCAAGAATGCGATACACACAAAAACCCATGAAGGTCCACTAAACTCCAACACGCCACTACTTCCGAGTATTTTCTTTGATTTAAATGTTACTGGTTCACTGAGAAATTTAAGAACGCTACGGTAGACAGCATTTTTTTTGTTCACAGCATATTCCCAAAAAAGATAACTATCTACAGTCTATGACTCATAGGCTTGGATATGGTTCCATAAATACGACCAAAAATCCTGTGGCTATGAAATTTACGAAATGTCCGCTTTTTGTAAAAGCGGACATTTGACCGGATTCGTTACCATACAGAAAAATTAGAATTTCTGCACTTCATAAATCCTCAACATTTCAACATGTCGGTTTTTTAAAAAATTGACCAGGAAGCAGACGTTTGGCGAACTTCTGTAATACGGCTGGAAAATTTTCCAAGGCGTATAGTGATGGTTATCACCAGATACACATCCTGTTGGTCAACATCTGAATCCATTAGCC
>JADFZS010000323.1 GCA_015232405.1 Magnetococcales bacterium
TTGGTTTTGTGATGAGTGCCCGTTCGGTCTATAGTTCGGCATTTACCTTCAGTCCATTTTCCAACCGTTGGCTTTTGCTGGGGATTGCGGCCAGTTTGCTAACCAGGCTTTTGCCCACGTTTGTGCCATTTTTTTCCGTTATTTTCCGCACGGCTCCCTTTCCGGGGGATTGGTGGTGGTTTTTGCTGCCCTGTCTGCTGCCGGGTTTTGTGGTGCTGGAGTTGGATAAATTGGTGCGGAAAAAATATTCTGGAAGCAAAATCTAAAAAGCGTGCGTATGGTATCAAATGTCGGCTTGTCAGAAGTAGTTGATAAAATCGAAGTCATCTGGCCCACCAGGGCAATCAATATGTTGTGCCGGAACTGCGGTTTGTTTGGTCATCAACAAATAATTTCAACCACCGTGACATCGTCTGCTTGAGCTACCTTTCCACGATATTTATCCAATACTTTTTTTAATTTTTCCAGAGGTTCTCCCGTCTTGATGATTTTGGTCAGCGTGGCAATAAAACGTTTTTGGGAAAACTGTTCGCCATCGGGATTTTTTTGCTCAATAATACCGTCGGAGTAGGCATATACCCTATCGCCATGTTTAACTGGTATCGAGGTGACGGTCATGTTGAAGGCATCTTCCTCCCTGATTCCAAGAGCCAGGTTGTTGGAGGGAATTTTTTTGATAAGCTCTTTATCGCGAAATATCAACATGTCGAGCATACCTCCCCCCCACACTTCCATGTGGCGGCGATGCACATCAAGGGTAATCCAGCAACCGGCGAGAAAATAGTTGCGGGGAAGTTTTAGGTGCAGCTGTTTATTGAGTTCGGAGAGCACAATTCCTGGAGAAAATCCTTTATTGGTCATCGAGTAGAAAATATCTGCAACGGTTGGCCCGATTATGGCGGCTGGTAGCCCATGTCCGGTAACGTCGCCAAGCAGAATATTATGTGCGCCATCGGGACGGCGAGCCGAAAGCAACATGTCGCCAGCAGTTTTGTCAACAGGCTCTATCAAAAAGTTGATCCCTTTCGGGTCAAACGGTTTGGAGTTGCGCAGGAGCCGGATGATATCCTCGACCAGTGCTCGTTCCTCGGTTAGCTGTTGATGGTGGTGTTGTAGCTCTTCAAAGTTTCGGTAGGCTTCTATTTGCAGGCGGATACGTTGCAATAGTACCGGCCACAGGATCGGTTTTGTCACATATTCCACCGCTCCCGACTCAAATGCTTTTTTAACCGATTGGCCGTCTTCCAAAGCCGTAATCATGATTATGGGTACTTTTGGCTCTTTTGAGAGGGAGGAAATTTTTTTGGTCACCTCGAAGCCATCCATACCCGGCATGCTCGCATCCATCAAAACCAGATCGGGCGCATGTTTTTGAAAGGCTTCAATAGCCTGCTCGCCATTTTCAGTTTCAATAACCTCATAGCCTTTGTTCTTCAAGGTCATCGCAATGAGATCAACCAAAATTTCATCGTCATCACAGACCAAAATGGTCGTGTCAATATTTTTTTTACTCTTGGCCATCAAGGCTTTCCTCGTTTGCAATATTTATTAAAGCTGTTCGGCAGTACGTCGATTGTAGATCCTGACGACGATAAATTCGATGGAAAAGCGTAGAAAAAAACGGTAATAAGCTTAGGCAGGGCATTGGGTCAAAGATCCTGTTTGGATTGCGGTTTATGTTGAGGCTCTACAACACACTATCCTTTGGTTGTTTCATAGACATTTTCTAATGTCTTGGGTTTAGATTCTGTGTGCTGTAGGCGGAAGGGGCGTGACAATTTTAGCAAATCAATTGGATTTGTCGCACCCCATAGGCTTTGGCTCATCTTTGACAATCGAAGAATGTCAATAACCGCCTCAAGCAGCCACACCTGTATTGGGTCAACCGTATAGAAGATAGTGGTAAACAACTGTCATGCAGGTCTTGGAAAATGATAAGAGTGTAGATGGTCCTATTTATCTTGCGGGTGACTACATGGTTTACCCTGCATTTGATGGTGCTGTTTATAGTGCTCTTAAAGCCGTAAAAGCAATGGAGTGGGATTGATGACCGCCCACACCATTTGAGCCCAAAACTAGTGTATGACAGTTCAGGTGAATCCGGGTCCGAAGGTCATGCTTGGATCATGGCGACGATCTTAATACCTTGCCGCAGCTTCTCAAGACGTTGCTCTACCCCGGTCAATGACAAAAATCTGGGTTGCAGAGTAGGGGGGGCCAAAACTTCCCGCCACAATAGTTCCTGAATAATTGGGATGTGACTTCGGCCTATTTTTCCGATCCATAGTGAGTCTAATGTCCCGCCATTTGCGAGATATTCCAGGACTTCGACCAAACCGGCCAGATATATGGCATCTTTGGTTAATCCGCCACCGCGATAGATACGCATAGTGATGGAAAAGGCACTCTCACTGCTGAAGCCAAGCTCTTCATTAAGCTTGGCAAAGGTGTGAATGAACGGAGCTCCATTGATCATATCCAATACTGCAACAACACGGGCTGCCAAAACCTTCAATCGGTATAAAGTCAATCCACCAGACAGGTATTCTGCCATCACGGCCAAACCTTCCTGAAACGATTCATAATTTCCAAACCCACTGGATAACATATGAAGTGGTTGCTGCATACCGTTGAACTGGGTCAACATATGAACGCCAATTTCATGCTGTAACAGTGCCTTTGCCCTTAAAGGAGTAGCGGAAGTTCCTGGTCCCAGCAGCAGTTTTCCGTTAGACACCAAAAAGTTGCCCGGCATATCAGCGCGGATCTCTACCCCTTGACCAAAATCATTACGGAGCTTTCTGTAGTGTAAAATCTCATCCCAAGCCAACCGCTCAAGCTGGGTTGCTTCAAGCTCTTG
>JADFZS010000324.1 GCA_015232405.1 Magnetococcales bacterium
CACCTTGAACTTCTGTTATTCCCTCTTCAGAGAAGAGAAATGAGGCAAGTCGCTGGTGCATCTCCCACTCAACATAGTACGCCAACATACATAGAAAGATGTGGGCACGAACTCTGTCGGCAAGGTAGTGTGATCTGGCAAGGGTTTTCCGGACACTAAATTACGATCTTTTGCTATATAATGTGGGTCATTGTGGGTGACTCCGTCCCCCACACCCCCTGGGATTTATCGATTTGGAGGCCAAAGCAAGGGTTTAGAGCTGAAGATACCTGATATAGGAGGAGCAGAATATATCTGCTCCTCCTTGCTTCGGCCCCTGATCCGGTACTCAGGTTGCGTCCCCGCATTGCCCTATCTTCCGGTCAGGCTATCGAATATCCTACAGTCAAACCCACAACCTATCAAATCAAACCTACCCAAGCTGAACAGAGTTAACCCATGATCAGGCTATAACGTTAGGCAGCCTCCTCATAAGCAAGTGGTGACAAATACCCAATCGTTGAATGTCTTCTCTGACGATTATAGAAAACCTCAATATATTCAAATATATCCTTCTTTGCTTCTTCACGGGTCTTATACTGGCTAAGATTGACCAGTTCGGTTTTCAATGTATGGAAAAAACTCTCAGCAGGAGCGTTATCCCAGCAGTTTCCTTTACGGCTCATGCTACAAACATAGCTATGGGTTTTGAGCAGGCCTTGAAATTTGTGTGAAGCATATTGGCTGCCACGGTCACTATGCACCATCAAGCCTTGAGAAGGCTTTCTTTTCCATATAGCCATCAGCAATGAGTCACATGTCAATTTTGCATTGATACGATTGGACATACTCCACCCAACAACCATGCGAGAATAAAGGTCTATAAAAACGGCAAGATAAAGCCAGCCTTCAGATGTTGGTATATATGTGATATCTCCAACATAAACCTGATCTGGATGTTGTACATCAAATTTTTTATCAAGAAGATTTGGAGCTACTGGAAAATCATGATTGGAATCAGTAGTCACCTTAAACTTCTTTTTGGTCTTACACTTCATATTTTGCTGAGACATCAACTTGCCAATTCGATAGCGACTAACGTTTTCCCCATCCTCCAAAAGCTCTTCTTGGATACGTCGAGTACCATAAACTCGACGATTATTGATAAATATTTCCTTTACCTTGGCACCCAGGCGTTGATTCTCAATAGTACGTTTGCTTGGTGGTCGTCCTCGCCACTCATAATAACCGCTACTGGATACCTGAAAGACAGAACACATTCTCAATACACTGAATTTATTCTTGTTATTCTCAATAAACCTGTACTTCACTTGGCAGTTTTCGCGAAGTACACAGCGGCCTTCCTAAGAAACTCCTTCCGGTTCAGTAACAGCCATCAATTCAAAGCCGAACTTATGTGCCCTTCGGGTCAGGTTTGAAATCACTCGTTCACGATAACGTTCTTCATAGATGTCTGCTCCAGGGTCTTGGTAGTCCATTCCAAATCGCAGCACATTATAAAACATGACTGCAATTTTTCTGGCTGTAGCGGTAACTGCTTTATTTTTTCCGATACGCATGGCTAGACGACGATAGAAGGCACCCATCGCTGTGTCTGTCTTTCCGACATTGACGGCAGACAACCGTAACAATGCAGAGGCCCGGTTGGTGGTTCGCCGGGTAGCAGAAGAAAGAAGTTTTCCTCCAGATATTTTATTGCCAGGGCTCAGACATAACCAAGAAGTGAAATGCTTGGCAGTTGGCCATTTACTCATATCAGTTCCGCATTCGCTAACCATTTTCAACGCCAAGTAAGGACCAAATCCATGGATTTGTGTTAGATCGACTCCTATCATCGCATACAAAGCTTCACGAACATCAAAATTCAATTCGTTAGGCTGGCGGGTTCTGTGCCTTGGTTTTGGTAATGGATCAGTTGGTTGCTCCGGCAAACGCAAAGATTCAAGAACGTTTGCAATTTCTTGATCACAATCCACCACACATTTCTGGTAGGTGTCATAGAGCCCAACTGCCTGCCCCAGAGCAAAAAGATGCTCTGGGTGGTAGTGTCCTTCCAATGCTTTTTCAATGGTTTCCATAGATGCTTTACAGCGAACATCTCGATAGGTCGCCAAAATTCTAGGATCATGAATACCACCCAAAATCCCACGGATAATTCGCATTCCCGTAATCCCAGTGATGTCAGAAACTACGTGATTTAGTTGTAGGTTCATCTGGTGAAGGGCTTTCTGCATATGCTGAATGTGTGCAGCTGCATATTCAACAAGCCTCTCTCTTTGCCGCATATAGGCTCTGAGTCGGGCGATTTCTTGGTTGGGAAGAAAACTACTGCGTAAAAGCCCATATTGATGCAACTGCTGTAACCATTCAGCATCATTAACATCACTCTTTCTGCCCGGCACCTGTTTGGTATCTCTAGCATTGACCAAGAATACCTCAATTTCACATGCTTGAAGCATTTCGTACAATGGAATCCAATAAATTCCAGTAGATTCCATTGCCACCGTTGTGATCTCTTTTTCTTTCAGCCAATCCACCAAGCGGTAAAGATCGCCTGTGAAGCTTTTAAAAGTCCTTATTGGCTCGGCATCTAATTCTGGGGGTATCGCCACCACATGGAATTGTGCGCCAATATCGATACCAGCCGAGTTCGGGTAAACTTTTGGCAGAGATTTCGATGGTTTCCTTTTACGTTTCTTCATGGCAGTTCTCCCAAGTAGCAGGAATAATAACCAGGAAGCGGAATAGCGTAACTGTAATCACCTTCCTAAGCGGGATCACCATGCTGGTGTCACCATTTGCAAGTCCGCTGCTATTCCTGGACCATGTTTTTTAACGGGGTCAAAGCCACCACAAGG
>JADFZS010000325.1 GCA_015232405.1 Magnetococcales bacterium
GGGGCGACTGGAGATGCCGATGAGATAGCGGGATTGGCGGCCCAGGTATGGGCGCAATATAATATTGGCGAAGAGGATACCGACGGCAACTATGATGTGGAACATACCGCCGCATTTTTTCTTATCGACCCCAAGGGACGGCTGTTTGCAGTGTTTCCCACCGAATTTCACCGCAAACCACAACAGATCGCCAAGGCGTTCAGCCTGATGCGTCAATTGGAAAGATAGTTTGGATTGTGGGAAGGAAAAACAATCCATAAATAACACCCAATGGTCAAACTGTCTCTACCGAATTTAATCAAAAAATCGGTAATAACGGCCTGCCATAACCACAACCAACCATATCAAAAGCTTATTAAGAATGGTTAATCCATAGCCAACCTCTTGCCCCATAAAATAGCACAACTTCGAACAACAACAGCATCATGAGTGCGCCAAAACAAGATAAAACATAAAGCTGTACTACATGCTGCGGTTAAAAAAACACAAAACAGTGTGTTAAACTTTGTTGTTAGTTAATTTATGATGGATTTTAACAATTCTTTCAGCCAAAATGGGTCAGTCAGCATCTGCTCACCAGGGTTCGAGCGAAACCGAGCAGGAGCCATCAGGACAAGTCGCAGGGAAAAATTCACGGTAAGCATACTGTAGGTATGTGATCCGGTGGATTTTTCCCCGCAGCGATGCCATGGCAGATTTTAGCAAAGGTTGCAGCCGAAGCATGGTTAGCGATGCGGGCTAAGGTCTGATAAGTGGGCCACGGGGAAATTGGGGAATCGAGATTGAACGAGCCTATACCAAGCAACTGAAATCTAAATTGTATACATTTGGGGTCAATCCTCATGAATTGACTGGATGTTTTTATTTGCATACAAAGAGTTTTAGCTAAATAAAGCTTTGACAACTAATACTATCAAACAATTAAAATTCCATCTTGAAAATATCTGACCACCCATTCTTTCTATTGTATTGTATATAATTTTTATGAAAGACTCAATAATGAAAGATGCTCCAACACCTAAAACCTTCGACCGCCGCCAATTTTTGGTAAATGCCACCGCTGGTGCCACTGCCATCAGTGCTGGAGCTTTCGGCTTTCCAGCCATTGCCGCGAGCAAAAAAAAATTGACAATAGGCTATATTCCCATCCTAGACCATTTATTGCTTGCCATCTCCCACAATCAGGATAACCCTTCATTCAAAAGTGTTAACATACATCCAAGACTATTTAAATCCTGGAGTTCCCTAGCTGGTGCCCTCAGGGCTGGGGTGATTGATGGGGCCTTTTTACTTTCCAACTTTGCCATGGATCTTTTCAACCACGGTGTACCGATTCGCAATATTCTGGTGGGCCATAGGCACGGCTCGGCAATCACCGTCCGACATGGCTCAAATATTCAGGGTGCCAAAGATTTGATTGGAAAAAAGATTGCCATACCGGCACGACTCTCCACCCACAATGCACTGCTTGATACCTATCTACGCACTGCAGGTTTATCTCTGTCCGATGTAAAGACGCACGTTATTGCTCCCTCCCACATGGTAAACGTCATGAAAAGAGGTGGAATTGATGCCTTCATTGTTGCTGAACCTTTTTGCGCCAAAGCCGAACTGGAAAATGTGGGACAAACGTTAGTTTTCTCCAAGAATATAATATCCAAACATATATGCTGTATCATCGTTCTTCGTGAAGAAATTTTACATAATAACCGGGATAGTATCCAAGAGTGGGTAAATAGCCTGATTCGGGCTGGAAACCATATAGACCGGGAAAAAACTGGTCATGGCGTTGATAAAATTGTCAAAACTGCCAGCCTATACATGCCTCACAGCGAGCGAACCATACTGAAAGGGCTAAAACAACCTGTAGATCGGCTGATATATAATGATCTCAACCCACTAAAATCTGATTTTCAGCAAATCGTCGAAATATCCACCCAGGCTGGATTAATGAAACCTGTAGACCTAGATCGGTTTACTGTCAGAGAGTTCTATGATCAGGCAGAAACTTAAGGAAATCAGAAACATGGGTATACGCAATAAAGTCTCCATATGGGCCTGGATCTCAATGATATGGGTGACAATACTAGGAGGAAGCGGCCTCTATTTTACCAACCATGTGGCCGAACTATCTTTTTCCATGGTTGAAAACAAGGCTGTTCCAATGATTGAGGTCAACCATATCAGAGGTACAGCCTGGAAGGTATATCTTTCAGGAATTCTTCATGCCGGATTAACCGACCCCATGGAGATGGAAAAACTTGGCGCAAAGATGGACAAACAGTCGGCCCATTTGCTGGAGCAACTTGATAATTACAGTCAAGTACCCGGTGTCTCCAAAGAGTGGTTGAATAGTATAAATGGTTCCTGGGCTGAGTTTAGGGAGATAATCGACAACGCCATATCCTTAAGCAAGATCTACGCTAAGGAAGATGCCATGCAACTTTTGGTTCTGGACGGCAAAGAGGCCTTTGACAATGTGTTGGTCAAAGTAGCAATGGAGGAGACTCGACACAGGGAGCAGATGACCATACTACGTGACCATGCCGGAAACACCAGTAATAAAGCCATACGCTGGATAACCGTTATCACCATTTTGTTCGGCCTGATGGTTCTGATTGGCTGGTTTTACGCCCGTATCGTAAGCCAATCTTTAAACAATGTGACTGAACACCTGACTACATCGGTAACTGCCATCTCCTCCACCATAAACCAACAAGAGCGTATCGCCTCTCAACAGGCGATCTCTGTGAATCAGACAAATGTAACCATGGAAGAGTTGGGTACTTCGGCACGAAAATCAGCAGAACAGACCGATGTAGTAGCTG
>JADFZS010000326.1 GCA_015232405.1 Magnetococcales bacterium
GATAATATTTTTCGGATCTTTAAACGCACCGGGTATTTCGGAATCCAGATGGATAAAAAATGTTTTAACCCCGGCAAAATCCTCATGAATACGCTCGGTATGGACAATAAGTGGTTGGTTTGTCTGAAAATATGAAAGGGGATCGTTGGTCACATGCAGCGAAAAAGCATGCTTGGCAAAAAATATCAGCAACCCCAATGTTATGATTATGGTGGCCTTGCCATAGCTGTGGATTATTTTATCAAATGTTCGCAGGATAAAACCTGGAATTCCCAGAATCTCCCCTTTTTTCCCAATTAGTTTTGACTGTGTAGGACCAAAAAATGAGAGAACCATCGGGGCAAGCAATAGAGTGACAACACCATTAAAAAAGATGGCGATTGTGGTGATCATGGCAAAATCACGGATCATCTCAATACCGCTCAACATGTTACTAAAAAATCCAAGAGCTGTAGTAACAACGGTTAAAATAAGGGGTAGACCTATATGACGGAGCATATTTCTGACTGCTTGCAGGCGGTTTTTATCCTGCATCCGGTTTATCTCATTAAGATAAGATGAGAGTATATGGGTGTCTTCTGTAGCACCGATAACAAGCACCAAAGAGGGCAACATGGAGGTTAAAACCGTGATTGGTATACCAAACCAACCCATCACACCAAAGGTCCACATAAGGCTGATTACCGAGGTGAGAACAGGCAAGATGGCAGCAAGGACACTACCTAAAAAATAGATAATCGTCAGAGCTAAAACCAACGCACTTATAGGGGCCAATAAAAGCAGGTCTCCGATTATGTTCTGCTTTAGCTCTTCACTTAAACGGGGAGAGCCAACTTGAAATATATCCTGAAAGTAACTCCGATTTTTATCTATCAACCCCTCAATAGCAGAAAATGCGTTACGCTCGAAATTTTCATTCCACTTCTGCTCTTCATAGCTGATAATAAAAGCAACAGCTAGCCCATCATCAGAGATAACCTGCCCTGCCAACAGGGGATTGCTCATGGCATTTTCTCGGGCTTTGTTAATCTCAAATGGATCTTTGGGTTTATTGGAAAGCAGCGGTCCAGAGGTGATAACCCCGGTTGAAAAACCTATGGATTGGGCGTTGATTATGCTATCGACATTGGTAACAAAAGAGAGCCGCTCTAGATGTTGGTGAATATCGGTCAACAGGGCGAGCTTTTCTGGTTGCCAGATGTTGGGATCGCGGATATAGAGAATTATTTTATTATCAGCACCAAATGTCTCAACCACTTGATTGTATAGTGGCCGGTCTGGTGAGTGGTCACTTGCCAGGCTTGATAGATTGGTTTCAATGCGAATTTCGAGCAGACCATAGGCTGTAGCGACAGTCATGGCTGTTAAAACCAAAAGGGATATAAATCTGTTTCTGGTACCAACCAGCAGTATTTGAATAATTTTTTCCATCTTATCCCGTTGTCAGACAGCAAAAAATTAAATTTGTTGCTGAATCCAGGTGTAACCTTCTTTTAATGAATAATACCTGTAATTTATGAAATATCTAGGCACGATAGCTAAAAAAGATGAGACAGTATGGTAGAAGAATATAAAGGTCGTCCCTATGATGTCTTGATTCTAGGTGGTGGGTTGGCAGGTCTAACTGCCGCTGTCTCGCTGATAAAATCCGGTTTGCGACCTATCATACTGGAGGCAGCAAAACAGCCGGGGGGGCGGGCAAGATCGTTTTATGATCCCCACTTTGATGAAATATTGGACTGTGGACCCCATCTGCTAATTGGGGCTTACAGTACCACATTAAATTTGCTTGAGGTTTTGGGAACCCGTGATCTACTGTTGGAGTCAGCAACGGTAAACTATCAATTTTGGAACAGAAACCATGGCTGGCACTCCCTTGGCTGCCCCGATTGGCCAGCCCCTCTCCATCTTCTGGCTGGGGTGTTACGCTTTGCCCCTCTTACACTGAAAGATAAGCTGGCAGCAGCGGTTTTGGCTACAGCTTTTTTAGCAAAACGTGCCACACTTGAGGAACAATCGGTAACCCAGTGGCTCCATGGTTATGGGCAAAAAGGGGGTATCTTTGAACAACTTTGGGCGCCTCTTTGCCTTGCTGCCCTAAACGAGCCGGCAGGTTCAGCCAATGCCGCACTGTTTGCCGAGGTCATGCAGCAATCTTTCTTTACCAATCGAGCTGCTGCCCGTCCACTACTGCCCACTGTACCACTATCACAGCTGATAGGTGAGCCAGCAAGAGCCTATATAAAGGAAAATGGAGGAGAGTATTTAGCAGGGCAACGGGTACAAAAAATTATTGTTTCTGGTGATAAAATTACTGGTATTACAACTGCAAGGAGCCATTTTTCCCGACCTCCAGCTGTTATCTCGGCACTGCCCTATGGAGCGTTGGCAGGGATTTTGCCGGATTGGGCAGCAAAAGCAGGTTTTTCCCAGCTTTGTTCAACCCCAATAGTTTCTGTGCATCTGCTCTACAACAAAAAAGCTCAACTGCCAGCCCCACTTATCGGTCTACCATTTGAGACCAGTCAATGGCTTTTTGATCGTGGCATTAGCAAGCAAAACAGTAATAAAAGTGGTGGGGCCAGATTGAGTGGAGTGATGAGTGGAGCCTATCGGGAGAGTCAGTGGAGTAAAAAAAAGTTGATCGATTCCGTAGCTGCTGATATCGCAAGACTGCAACCCCAGCTAAAACCATCTCAATTATCAGGAGCACGGGTGATAAAAGAGCGTAGAGCCACATTTTCACCATGGCCCCAGACCTCACGTTTACGCCCAGATGCAGTTACTCCCTGGAAAAATATGGTGGTTGCTGGGGATTGGACGGCGGG
>JADFZS010000327.1 GCA_015232405.1 Magnetococcales bacterium
TTGTTGCTGGCAGTGTGGATGTTATACCTGGTTATGTTATTTCAACTCCACTGGCTGCCAACCATGCAGGAATAAAACTACGTTCTCTTGTTCCACAAAATTATGGCATCAACTTCTATGGTGATTCCATTTTCACCACAGCAAACCTTTTTAAAAGCAAACCAGAGTTGGTGGCTAAATTTGTAAAGGCAAGTATCAAGGGGTGGGAGTATGCACTTAATAACCCCTATGAGGTTGCTAATCGAATTAATAAAGAAAAAACACAGCTAAACCAGACCCTGTTTTCAAAACAGTTAAATTTTTTTCAAATTGATGTTGTAAATGATCTTATTCTCCATCCTAAAATTAAACTTGGAACCACCAACCCAGAACGTTGGCGACATATGTACCAAGATTTAACCTATGCTAATTTGGTATCCGGCAACCTGGATATTGACAAAATGATAGTTAGCTTAGATCAGAACAAGGTCGATAGTGAAGATTCATTTTACCTAAATTTACTATATATTTTATCCGGTGGCTCCATGGCTTTTGCCATAATAATCATCGGAATAATGGCAAAAAAAACCAGCTCAGGAAATCTTTTGGCAGGGGGTTTTTTTGCCATGGTAGTGCTAATGACAATTTTAGAAGTAGGAGCACTCTGGACAGCTTCTACCCTCTCTGACCTTAACACAAAGATGTATCAACACCCATTTACAGTCAACAACCATGTGCACGAGGCAAACCGCAATATTATCTCTATTCACAGATATATGAAGGATGTTGCCAACGCTAGTAACCAGCAAGATTTAAAGACTGCAATATCACGGGTTAATTATGAGGTAAAAGAGGTTCATCGTCATCTAAATTTGGTCAGAGATAGATTTCTTGGTGATCTGAGTAAGATAGATAATGTTAGAAGAACATTTAACTATTGGGAAACAATCCGCAATGAAGTAATAATGCTCATAGAAGCAGGGCAAAATAAACAAGCAGCCGATATTACCAAGGGCAAGGGGGCAAAACATGTGGCCTTGTTAAACATCCACATGAATGAATTGAGCGAATTTGCCAAAACCAAAGCCGCGCAATTTCACAAACACAGTAAAAAGGTATATTTAGAAAGTAAAACCACCCTATTTATACTGATAAGTGTCATACTTTTTTTGGCAGCTTTAATCTCCATTTTTATAATAGTAAGGGTTAAACATTCTGAAGAGAGAATCAGGGAGGGGGAAGAGCGATTTAGAGTTGCCCTTATGAACTCCCCTATCTTGGTTTTTTCCCAAGATAGAGATCTACGCTATAAATGGGTTTTCAACCAAGATCAACAGTATGGTTCCAAATCTGTAATCGGTAAAACTGATGCCCAACTGTTGGTTGATACAGATGTCACAGAGTTGACCAAATTTAAAAATGATGTACTGGATAGAGGGGTTGGTAAACGACAGGAATTTACCTTCAAACAGGCTAATGGTGAGCATACAATCGATCTTACTTGTGAACCAATTAAAAACCCAAAAGGAGATATTGTCGGAATTACCGGAGCATCAACCGATATCTCAGAAAGAGTGGCAATAAATAAGCTGCTATACCTGACTAAATTCTCTTTTGACAACTCAGCAGATGCTTTTTTATGGGTCAACCGCAACGGCTTATTTGTACACATAAACCAGACCACCTGTAATCTACTTGGTTATAGCCATAAGGAGATGTTGGCTTTAGGTGTTGCAGATCTCGATAGCACAATGATAAGCGAAAAATGGGAAAAACACTGGCAGACTGTAAAGGAGAAGCAGACCCACGTTATAAAGGTTACATTACAAAAAAAAGATGGCTCTACTTTTCCCGCCCAAGCCACTATAAGACATCTAGATTATATCGGCGAAGAGCTACACCTGACACGATTGATTGATTTAACAGAGCAAGAGCTGGAAGATCAAAAACGGCAACAGTCACAAAAAATACAGGCAATTGGTACATTGGCTGGTGGTATCGCCCATGATTTCAACAATATCCTTGGGATAATTATGGGCAATGCAGAATTGCTGGATTTGGAGGCAAAAAAAACCAATGGTTCGATTAACAATATATTGGAGGCCAGTAGAAGAGGTCGTGACCTTATTAGCCAACTTTTGACATTTAGCCGTAAAAAACAGACTAAAAAATCAATTATCTCACCTGCTCCTTTAATAAAAGAAGCATTAAAACTGATGCGCTCAACAACACCATCTTCAATTGAAATTCGTACTGAGATAGCTGACGAAAACATAAAAATTTTTGGTGACCCAACGCAGCTGCATCAGGTGATCATGAATTTATGTACCAATGCAAACCATGCAATGGGAGAGAGAGGTGGTATTTTATCTATAACCATCAACAGTGTGGTATTGGATTCCCAAAAAGCAAAAAAGCTGTCCATCGAACCCGGCAGTTATGCTGAGATCAAGATAAAGGATACCGGTTCAGGAATGAGCAAAGAAGTGCAAGAGCGAATTTTTGAACCTTTTTTCTCTACAAAATCAGACACCAAAGGAACCGGGCTTGGGCTATCTGTTATTCTGGGAGCAGTGCAAGATTGTGATGGTTACATAAATGTTGAGAGCAGGCCAGATATTGGATCTATATTTACGTTGTTCATTCCTTTAGCTCAGACACAACCAGCAAAAAATATTGAAGATAACAGCAGAAAAAAAATTAAAATAGAGGAGATAATAACAGTTAGCAAAGAGGAT
>JADFZS010000328.1 GCA_015232405.1 Magnetococcales bacterium
AAGGACAAAAAGGACAAAAAGGACAAAAAGGACAAAAAGTCTAAAGGGCGTAGATTGAAAGACTTTGAAAGTTTGCCTCATTATCGTCAAATGCCTTTAATGAAGCATCTTAACATTCTGTTTCAGCCTTTTTTTGCAAATGCCTGGATTGCTGAAAAGCTACCTGGAGGGGTGGATTCCGGCCCTTCAGCGTTGGAAAAAGATCTGATACGGCTACGCCAAACACTTCCCTTCGTTAGTTCAGGTACGTTGAAGCCATCCGTGAGCCCTTTCAGTGTTACTAACTCAAACTTTGCTCTCATAATGGCTGCTTTGCATACCAAGGCAGGCAACTTGTATTTTTTCAAAGGTGGACAGGAGCCGATATTGGGTGTTTTTGAGGAGTGTGCTGTTGATCATTCCGGGTTATCCGGTTACCAAATGCGCGCACTTCACCACTATGCAATTTCTCTACACGAATTGCGGCGTTTCCTTATTCACCGTAACAAGAGTTCCTATGATAAATTCAATACTGATTTCATAAAGGGTGCTTTTGGCACGACGGGAGACAATAATGCCACCGTCAGGGCGGATAGGCTACCACATTTTGTTGCTTTGTCGGCTGGAAATGCTCTGGCTGATATGTCTGATGGTATGTTGGCAAGGTTCTCGTTGATTGAATTTTTGTCTGGTAATGAGTGTCTTGGGGATATGCATAAGCGAATTCTTAATCCGGCGCAGTCAAATAACCTGCTTATTAGATGGCTTGCCGATCCAGATTATTTACCAAACAAGGACTGGACTAACGTTGATCAAGTTTCTAAAACATCTACACATAAAACACAAGAAAAAGAAAACAACGAATGGTTCTATGATACATATGTATATCCACTAGAAATCAACGAAGAATTGGAGAAAATCAACGAAGAATTGGAGAAAGAATGGTTTGCAACTTGGTTTGGGGAATGGAATAAAGAAGCTGACTTTTTTAGGAAGGTGGAACAGTCCAGGGATTCTACCAAACCAAAGGCAATGGTAACATTTAGTGGACGGAGTACCAGCCTAGAACGGCTACATGTATCCATTGGTATAACCAGGATGGCGGCAGATTTGTTGAAGCAAGGTGGTTATCATGCTGACGGTGGTTCAGTTTTACTTGAAGGGGCGGAGACGGTGAGTCAAATGCTGTGGTGGTTTAGAACTCTGCAGTGGCTTGCCAATAGGAAGCAGGAGAGTTCATCTTATAATTGCAGTGTAGATTGGTTGGATAAATGTCGGGTTCAGCTAAGCAGGGAAGATCAAAGCGAACGTCGCACAGAATTGGCAAAAATGAGTGTTGAGATGTTACTCGATGCTGAAAGTATGTTCCTACACGGAAAATTGAAATCACTGAAAGCAGAGGACTATCATGCTGGCCGGGATATACCTTTGGAAGCTGTGACCCAGGCAACCTCCCTGGCGATTCTGACCGTTGACAGTTCAGAAGTTTGTGAAAAATTTCTTAGCCTTCTCAAGCGTTGGTTGGGAGAAAAGGAACTGATGCAGCATTTTTCAAAAGATTTTGTGGATCAGTTACAAATGGACAGGCCCCAATCTGAAAAAATTCCTCTTTATGAAGTGAAAGATGTGACTGGTGGATTGCAGAGTTTGACCATTACTCTTCTGCGCCGCCATCGCTACCCGATGTTAAACCGATTGCATCTTCAAAAATTGTTACTTGACAGTATCCAACTCGCTCCTCCTAAAGATGAGTTTGAAGGTTTATGGCGAGGTTGGGTGCATGAGATGATGCAGTGGGTAGACAACTTTGATGCACCTTTGCATTTTACACCATTAAAGTCTGGCTCAACCTACGCAATTAGTTATATTTTGATGTGTGAGAAAAAAGACGACAAGAGCTACTCATTCGAAATGGAAAAAGAAAAATTTCGCCGATTGGCTGAGCAACACCTTGAACGAAGCATTGAAATGTTTACCATGGGGCGGGAATATTATGAATCAATCCAAAACCTTTACTATCTGTACGATGATTTTAATGATCGCTATATTCACCATAATCATGCCATGCAAATGGCTGGATCTGAGGTTACAGTGTTACTGAAGAGTTTTGTAAAAAAACGAGCATAACCCTTGCAACCTACCACAGTGGATAGTTTCGGGACTCGGTGTGTGATAAGGCCGTAATACTACGATCATGATCGATAACTATTTTTGCTGAGTTGCCGCCATCTCCATCATGGCGGCAATCGAAATCATTCGATCATCCACATAATAGTCCGCAGCCGGTTTGCCAAGGTGCAATTCATGATGACGCAAACCCCAATCCCGTAGCTGCTTTTCCGTTACCTCACGCCAATCAATACCAGTCATGGTGCCACGGGCGGTAAACATGATTATTCTGTGTCCTGCATCATAGAGAGTGTTTATGGCGTTGATCATCGCCACGTTGGGAGTGGAGTTTGCATAATTGTTGTCCGCTGTCAGTCGGGCAACCACACCATCAATATCACAGACAAATGTTTTGGCCCTAAATGCCGGTTTTTGGTCGGAAATCGCTATATCTTGCCTTGTTTTGGCAAAAGGTAGCCACTGCTTGTACCAACGAGCAGTTTTTTCTATAGCCTCAGGCAGTGGGGTGTAAAGCCTTAAACCAAGAGCCTGCTCGGCAGCGTTAATGTCTGGAGCATAAAACGATCGGATCAGGTCAGGCTCTTTTTTGCCAACTATAATAACCG